>NZ_JBFUFF010000119.1:0-16553 GCF_056403555.1 Rhizobium sp. P2_G2 | reverse complement strand
ATGGGCACCGTAAAGTTAACGAGTTGCGGCCAAAATTGGCGCCCGCCGCTTTCGCTCATACTGCTTGCAAGCGTGCGATCTCATTCCACATCTGCATGGCTGCGGCTCTCAGTTCGCGGTAATGATCGGATGGAATATCGTGGCGAGGAAAGTGAAAGAGATTGGCGACGGGGTCATGAATAGAAACGAAATGCTGGAGGTGTTTGGCTGACTTGAAGCCCTTCATGATCCGCTCTCGCCGTCGTGTCGGTTGATGGGAATTTTCTGCCCGGTTATTCAGGCCTTTGTGAGATCGATGTTCGACGCCGGGCATGATGTCGTGTTTGGCCGCGCTGTAGGATCGGAGTTTGTCGGTGATCATCACGCGCGGCGTATGCCCCTGTCCTTTCAGAAGCTTTCGCATCAGACGTTTAGCGGCCCTGGTATTTCGGCGGCTCTGAACCAGCACGTCGAGAACGAAGCCATCCTGGTCAACAGCCCGCCACAACCATTGCTTTTTGCCGCCGATGGAGATGACGACCTCATCGAGATACCACTTATCGCCAAGCTTTCCGGCTGAACGCCGCCGGATTTCACTGGCAAAGTGCCGCCCGAATTTCTCCGCCCACAGCCGTACAGTCTGGTGCGAAACGATAATCCCACGCGCCGCCAGCAGGTCCTCGACCATGCGCAGACTAAGCGGAAACCGAAAATAGAGMCAGACCGCATGAGCAATCACTTCGGCTGGAAACCGGTGACGGCGATAAAGGGGATCACGAAAGGCTTGGGTCATACCGCAATATCGCTGCCCGCCCCGCAAAAGCCGCATTGATCCAGATGTCGATCGGCCCGAATGCGGCTTCGATCTCGCTTGCCGCATCCTCGACTGCTGCGGCGTCCGCGACATCGCAGGAAATGGCAATCGCCTCGCCGCCGAATTCCTCCACCTCGCGCTTTGTCGCCTTCAGGCCATCCATGCCCCGGGCAATAAGGCCAATCTTGGCGCCGTGGCGCGCAAAGGGCGAACTGTGGCACGGCCGACGCCCGCAGTCGCTCCCGTGATCACGACGACGTCTGGTTCAACGACTCTCATTATGCTGTCCCGTTCTGTGGTGCCCGATCAGTATTAACCGGCTTCGGCGAGATAAGTTCGCCGGTCGGGATCGGAACAGGGACTCGGCTCGTTACATCGCTGCCCGGCTCGCATTCCCGCAAGCCGCGGCACACGCGAATGGAGTGGAGGTCTGGAATGGCGTCACGCATCGAGGACTATGCCGTCATCGGAAACTGCGAGACCATGGCGCTGGTAGGCCGGAATGGCTCGATCGATTGGCTCTGCCTGCCGCGTTTCGACAGCAGCGCCTGCTTTGCCGCGCTGCTCGGCGGCGGGGATAACGGGTGCTGGCTGATTGCGCCCACCGCTGAGGAAACCACCATCACCCGCCGCTACCGCGGAAACAGCCTCGTTCTCGAAACCACTTTCGAAACCGAGACCGGAACCGTGCAGCTTATCGACGTCTTGTCCAGACGCGATGGCGTCACGGACCTCATTCGTATCGTCAAAGGCCTGGGCGGCTCGGTGGAGATGCATACGGAGATCGTGCTTCGGTTCGACTATGGCAAGACGATTCCCTGGGCTTCCAGGAACGAGGACGGAAGGCTGGTGTTCGTCTCCGGCCCCGACAGGATCGTCCTCGCTTCCTCCGTGACCTTGCGTGGCGAGGATATGCGGACGGTAGGCACATTCACGGTAGGCGCCGGTGAGGAACATCGTTTTGCGATGAGTTGGACGCTCTCCTTCCGTCCACTTCCGGACGCGATAGACCCGATGCAAGTTCTGGAGCAGGAGCAGAAGGCGTGGGAACACTGGGCCTCACACTTCAACCCGGCGGGAAACTGGTCGCAGCCCGTCATTCGATCACTGCTGACATTGAAGGCGCTGACGCACCGCGAAACCGGCGGCATCGTTGCTGCCGCCACCACATCGCTGCCTGAGCTGATTGGCGGCCCAAGAAACTGGGATTATCGCTTCTGCTGGCTCAGGGACGCGACATTTACGATTTACGCTCTCATCAATGGCGGCTTTCTCGACGAGGCTCGACGTTGGCGTGACTGGCTGCTGCGGGCCGTGGCCGGCGATCCGAACGACTTGCAGATCATGTATGGCGTCGGTGGCGAACGGCGGCTCACTGAATATGAAGTCCCCTGGCTTGGTGGTTACGAGGCATCGAAGCCGGTCCGCATCGGCAACAAGGCTTCGGAGCAATTGCAGCTCGACGTGTTCGGGGAACTGCTCGATACGCTCTACGTGGCGCGTAAGGCTGGCCTGTCGCCGGACGAGGCGACATGGCCAGTCGAGCGGGTGCTTGTCAGCCATCTCGCCAAGGTTTGGCATGAGCCCGATCGCGGCATCTGGGAAGTCCGAGGCGCGAAAAGGCATTTCACCCATTCCAAGGTCATGGCTTGGCTTGCCTTCGATCGGGCAATCCGCATGGTCGAGGAGTTCGCGGTCGAAGGTCCGGTTGAAGAATGGAGAAGCATCCGCGAGGAAATCCACCATCAGGTTTGCGAACAGGGCTATAATCCGGAGCTGGGATCATTCGTTCAGTCCTACCGCTCTTCCGTTCTGGATGCGAGCCTGCTGCTACTCCCGCTCGTCGGTTTCCTGCCACCTGACGATCCGCGGGTCGTCGGCACCGTCCAGGCGGTAGAAAAACGGCTTATGCGCAAGGGCCTTCTTTTACGCTATGAGGATGGCCAGGGGTCCGACGCTCTTCCGCCGGGTCAGGGCGTCTTTCTCGCATGCAGCTTCTGGCTCGTGGACAACTACGTGTTGCTTGAACGGCTGGACGATGCACACAAACTCTTCGAGCAACTGCTCGACCTCTGCAATGATGTCGGCCTGCTCGCTGAAGAATATGACGTGAGCTCAAGGCGCCAGGTCGGCAATTTCCCGCAGGCGTTTTCGCATCTTGCGTTGGTCAACAGCGCCTACAATCTCGTCAATCACCGCGGCCCCGCCAAGGATCGCTCGAAATCGTAGTCTCCCGCGCTTGAGATACCCGCTGCGGCGATTTGTGCACCCACCCACCGCAGTTGGAACCATCGCACCACGCGACGGTTCCAACTGGATAGCCATCAATCGATTGATTCATCCGGGCACGGCACGAAGAAATGGCCGCTCACATGGCCTCCTCGCATGCGAAATATGCCGGCGAGCTTGGCGTCTACATCGCAACCTCCGGCCATTTACTATGCGAGTGGTCACAATGAACGATTTCTTGGCAGTAATGAAGTTCAACCATCTTTCAACGACGAACAACCGATCAAACTTATCGGACAGGCCCCCGAGCCGCTCGCTCTGATCATGCGCCGGGAAGAGCATAAGCGATAATGCTGTCGCCAGCCTCGGTATGTGTGGATCCATGTCCGCCGGCGACAACAATGAGATACTGTCTGCCGTCCGCGCCGAGATATGTCGACGGCGTTGCCTGGCCACCGGCTGGCAGTCGATCTCTCCAGATCTCGAGGCCACTCTTAAGGTCGTATGCACGCACATAATAATCCATCGTACCGCTGAGAAAGGCCAGCCCACCCTTGGTAATGATCGGGCCGCCAATTCCTGGGACTCCCATTTTGAATGGAAGTGGAATGGGCGACAAATCCCTGACGGTGCCGTTGACGTGCTCATACATAGTTTTGCCGGTCGTCAGATCGACACCTGCAACGTATCCCCACGGCGGCTGTTGGCAAGGAAGCCCTATTGGCGAGAGAAACGGGCCCATTTTCGCGGCGAACGGCGCACCGAAATTCTCGTTGAAGACATCATCGCCTTTATTAGTGATCACGCGGGTATATTTGTCCGGGCGAGGTACCAGCTTTGACGTGAAGGCGAGGTACACGGGCATGGCAAACATCACTTGCCGGTTTGGATCGACGGCAACGGCTCCCCAATTAAATGCCCCGAAATTGCCAGGGTAGATAATCGATCCTTTCTCGGTGGGCGGCGTATAGCGTCCGTCGTACTGCAACTGCCGAAACTCGATCCGGCAAACCAGTTCATCGAGCGGCGTCAGGCCCCACATGTCGCTTTCACGCAGTGGCTTGGGCTTAAACGAGATGGTCGAAACCGGCTGGGTTGCCGCGGTATGATCGGCCTTTACAGCGCCAGCAGGCGCCACTTCTTCCGTAACGGGGAGGACAGGTTGACCGGTCTTGCGGTTGAGGACATAGACCTCACCTTGTTTGGTTGGCGCAACCAGCGCAGGAACGGCCTTTCCCGCTATGGTCAGATCTATCAAGCTTGGCTGGGCGGGAACGTCCATGTCCCAAAGATCGTGGTGAACCGTCTGATAAACCCAGGCGACCTTGCCTGTATTCGCATCCAGGGCCAAAATCGATGATGAGAATTTCTCGACCTCGGCGCTGCGGTTGACGCCATATTGATCTGGCGACTGATTACCCATAGGCAGGTAAATCAGACCGAGTTGTGGGTCATAGCTTGAGACACTCCAGGAATTGGGCGCATTCTCGCTGTAGACTTCGCCGTTTTTGATTGGAGCCGTGTCATTCGGTTTTTTGGAATCGAAGTTCCAGACCAGCTCACCGGTGTTGACATCGAAGGCGCGAATGACGCCGGAAGGGGATGTGGTCGAAACATTGTCATTAACGGTGCCGCCGACAATGACCAGATGATCGGTGACAACCGGCGGGGACGTTGAATAGATGGACCCCGGCGTGACGTTCGGCATGTTCGCCCAAAGATTGATCGTACCGTCGTCTCCCCCAAAGCCTGGGCAGATCTTGCCTGTCGTGGCGCTGATGGAAATCAGCCGACCATCAGATGTGGGCGCAAAAAGCCGCTTGACGCATGTCGGATCGACAACTGCCCTAGCAGTATTGGTAGCTTTGCGCAGAACTACCGGGTTGGGATCGTCGCGTTTGGCTTGACCGGTAACGACGTTCTGCGGCACGCCTGCGGATTGCGTCGTCACCTCAGAAGCGCTCTCATTGAGGCGCTTGTCCTCACTGCTTGCGATATCCATTTCCGTGGGGTCGATGGTCGCATCGGGCTTTGACGTCCGTTCACGGCTGACGGCAGAACCGTCAAAGTAAGAGACACCACGGCACGTTAGATGCTGGGTCGTCTGTTTTGCGGTCTCCTTCAGATGTGGATCGAAGCGCCATTTTTGTTTGCCAGAAACGGCATCCAAGGCGATCACGAGGCTGTGAGGCGTGCAAATATAGACCGTGTTTTCGATCATGAGCGGCGTGACTTCGTAGGTGGACTCGCCGGGATCATTCGGCCCTCTGATGTCTCCTGTGTGGTAAGTCCATGCGACCGTCAGATTTTCGACATTTTGAGGGGTGATCGCGGCGAGCGGCGAATAGCGCCTCCCTGCAGGCGTGCGCCCATACTGACGCCATTCACCATCCGGGATCGTGTTGTGAATGGCCGATGTTGCAGCCATCTTTTCGTCGCTGAACGATCCTGCGTTGTCGTGAGGGCTGGCAAACATTGCACCAAGTCCAACAACAAGCGAGACACACAAGCACGCCGCTAGGATGCCACTGCCTCTGCCGTACCCTCGCCAACTATTTGTTCCCACTGTCAGCGAGCGAGCGACCGGTGGCAGCAATAGCAATGCTCCGACAACGACGAGTAGGCTTCCACGCGCCGAAAGCGCCCACCAATCGAAGCCCACTTCCCAAAGCGACCACACACCCGTTGCCAACAAGGCAAGTCCATAAACTGTCAGCGCGAGTTCCTGGCGCCTTATCAACAACAGCGCGCAGGCGAGAAGCGCCAATCCAAGAAGTATGAAAAATAGAGAGCCACCGAGAACTGCCAGCCAGGTTCCACCAGCCAGCAGCGCAAAGCCAATCAATGCGATAAGTACGGAAAGGACGATTCTCAACATGATATAAACTCTGGTTGCCCGAGTGGGCCAGCGTCGTCGCCCACCGGTCTAGCCGCAACGACAAGCACCAGAGCCAGACGGCTTGGGTCAAATATCGAACAAGCTGAAGCGCGATTAGTTCCCGTCACGTGAATCGCATTGTTCCTTGAATTGCATCGAATATCGTCCGGTGCTTGGTGACCTCGGTCCTCAAGATGAATCGTCTTCGACTGAACCTCCAGGGAGGTGCCAGGCAGCCGAAATAGCTGCTTGATCTGCTTGAAACCCGCTCGGTCTTCCACATCGGTAAGCAAGGCCGCGCCGCGCATCCTCTTGGCTCCCAACCACTACATCGCCTCGACGAGCAGGCGTGAATGTTTCAATCAAAGAGGCGCCTTAAAGTCCTTGCGTGCGGCTTCTGGCGTACTGCAAGACGTCGGCACGGTCGACGGGGCCCGCCCGTTTGCCGCCATTCTCGCGGTGATGGTCCTGACAGCGACGGCGGAACATAATCATGCCGAGCAAACAATAGCCGCCAGATGGGGACTGTTCGTAGAGAGATGCGCCTTGCCGCTCACACTTTCGTGAAGGAACGAGTTAGCCGGGGCGCCGTTCCATTCAGTAGCGTCTGCGGGAGCAGACGAAGGGCGAGGCGTATCACTGCGCCAATTGYCGACCGAGCGTCGTGTGTCGGGCGATGCCGACAGGACAGCTCAGAAAGCCACAGGTTGAAAATGCCCGCCGCGCAATCGGACGCATTCGTATTCTTCGGCGCCACCGGCGACTTAGCACACAAACAGATTTTCCCAGCATTACWGGCCCTGACGCGGGATGGCCGGCTGGGAATGCCCGTAATCGGGGTGAGCAAATCGGACTGGACTGTCGACCAGTTCATCGCACGCGCCCGAGACAGCATTGAACAGCACGATACCCTTGACGAACAGGCATTCGCAAGGCTGGCAGGGCGGCTCCGGTACATAAGCGGCGACTACCGTGATGAATTGACTTTCAAGCGGCTGCGCACGGCGCTTGGGAATTCCAACATTAGCCCCCTGCACTATCTTGCCGTCCCGCCCGAGATGTTCGGGACCGTGGTCAAAGGGCTGTTCAGTTCGGGTTGTGCAAAAAACGCGCGCGTCATCGTCGAAAAGCCATTCGGGCGCGACCTGCCTTCAGCAAAAGCCCTCAACCGTACGCTGTTGGAATTCTTTCCGGAGGCGGACGTTTTTCGGATCGACCACTATCTGGGCAAAGAGCCCGTCCAGAACCTGCTCTACTTCCGTCTCGCAAATGCATTCATCGAACCGATCTGGAACCGTGACCATATCGAAAGCGTCCAGATCACAATGGCCGAGGCGTTCGGCGTGCAGGGGCGGGGAAGCTTCTATGAGAGCACGGGAGCTATCCGAGACGTCGTTCAGAACCATTTGCTCCAAGTGGTTTCGCTGCTGGCGATGGACGCTCCGAATGATCATCGATCCGATGCAATGCGCGATTCGAAACACAAACTCTTCAAGGCCATGCGGCAGATCTCGCCGAATGAGACAGTGCGCGGCCAATTCAAAGGCTTCCGCGACCAGCCAGGCGTAAGTGCCGACTCCGAGGTCGAGACGTTCGTTGCCCTGCGTCTTCATATCGACAACGATCGCTGGGCGGGCGTGCCCTTCTATATTCGCGCGGGTAAGCAAATGGCCGTTACCGCCACCGAAATCACCGTGAAGCTGAAATCCCAACAATATGCCGTATTCGAAACTCCACGTTCGGTTACGCCGAACTACTTCCGGTTTCGGCTCAGTCCCGACGCCGTGATCTCAGTAGGCGCTCTGGTGAAGGCCCCCGGTGAAGCCATGGTTGGCGAAACCACGGAGCTTGTCGCTCACCACCATGAGAGTAGCGAAAAAACCCCCTACGAACGCCTGCTGGGCGACGCCCTTGAAGGAGATGCGTCACTGTTTGCCCGCTTCGACAGCATCGAAGCGGCCTGGAGCACCGTGGCGGCCATTCTCGGAAATTCAGTCCCGCTCAGACCATACGACGCTCGAGGCTGGGGACCTGCGGAGGCCGAGGCACTCGTTGTGGGCGATGGCGGCTGGCACAACCCATCTTCGGGAAATCCATCAAGATAGGCGCCCAATGAAAGCTCCGTTTGATGTGCCGTTCCTGCTCGATGTCGACAACACGTTGCTCGCCAACGATCGCTTGCAAGGCTCGCCCGACCACTGTGTTTGCGCGTCAGGGCCATTACGCACTCGATCCGAAGGCCTCGCTCGGCGCGGCGAACATGATCATCGAGCGCATCGGCAACCTGGTCAGCATGATTTTTCCAGCCTTCCCACGACGTCCAAAGCCACCTTTACACACCACCGGAGGTCTCCATGAACACAACAACGCGATTGCATGAGCTAGGTCAAAGCCTTTGGCTGGATAACATCACCCGCGATTTGCTGGAAAGCGGCATTCTCGAACGCTACCGCGACGAACTGTCGGTTACGGGGTTGACCTCAAACCCGACCATTTTCGACGAGGCCATTCGAAACAGCACATCCTACGACGACGCCCTTCACCGAAAGGTTGCGGAGGGGAAGTCTGGCGAGCAGCTATTCTTCGAACTCGCACTGGAGGATTTGACGCAAGCTGCCGCCCTGTTCCAGCAAATCCACAAAACGACCATCGGCGTCGATGGCTGGGTTTCGCTGGAAGTCTCGCCTTTGCTGGCAGATGATGCCGCTGCCACCGTGAATGCCGCCCGGCGGTTGCATAGTCAGGCGCGATGCCCCAACCTGTTCATCAAGATTCCCGGCACGCCCGCCGGCGTCAAGGCCATTGAGGAGGCCATCTTCGCCGGGGTGCCGGTGAACGTAACTCTGCTGTTTTCACGGGACCAGTATATCGCTGCTGCAGATGCGTACTGGCGTGGCATCCGGCGCCGCATCGATGCCGGTCTCGATGCGACGATCGGCTCCGTTGCGTCGATCTTCGTCAGCCGCTGGGACAAGGCGGTCATGGACAAGGTTCCAGCAGCGCTGCGCAACCGCCTCGGCACCGCCATCTGCAGACAAATTTATAAAGCCTACCGGGAGAGGCTCGCCTCAGATGAATGGCGTAAGCTTGCCGCAGCCGGCGCATCGGCCCAACGCTTGCTTTGGGCAAGCACGGGAACCAAGGATCCTCAGCTTCCGCAGTCCTATTATATCGAGGCGCTTGCCGCCCCGGACACTATCAACACAATGCCGGAAAAGACGCTCCACGCATTCGCGGCGGATGGGGCGGTAAACGGCGCCATGCGGGAGGACGGCGGCGATAGTGAAACCGTGCTTGGCGAATTCGACAGAGCTGGGATCGATATTGGCACGCTTGCCGGACGGCTCCAGACCGAAGGTGCGCAATCCTTCACCAAATCGTGGAACGACCTGATGGCCGTAATTGCGACCAAGAGCGAGTCGATGCTAGCTTCCCAAGGGCGCGGATCTTGAACGCGCCGCTTCAGCCAGTGCCGCTGACCGAACGGCCTGAATGGAAAGCGCTGCTGGCCTACTATCAAGTGGTGCGTAGATTGTATCTGCGGCAGCTCTTTACCAATGATCCGCAGCGCGGAACGCGATTCACGGCTGAAGCGTGCGGGCTCTATCTCGACTATTCCAAGAACCGCATTACCGCGGAAACGATCCCGCTTCTCCTTCAACTCGCCGAGGCGTGCCGGTTGCGGGAGCACATCGAAGCAATGTTACCCGGGCAGAAAATCAATGTAACCGAGCCGCGCGCGACGCTGTTGGCTTTCGGCAAGACGGAGCAGCAAGTCCGCACCGAAGGAACACCGGACTGGCTGGTTCCGCACCGTATGTTCGAAGGCAATCGCCGCACCAATACCTTACTCGCCAAACGGCTGACACCAAAACCGCTGGGTACTATTGTGGCTCTCTACGAACATAGCGTCTTAACCCAAGGCGTGATCTGGGACATCGACTCCTTGGACCAGTGGGGCGTCGAACTGAGCAAGGCGCTGGCTGAAAAAACGATCCCAGAGCTCGAAGCCTACACGGCTCCCACCTTTCAACACGACAGTTCCACCAATGCTTTGACCGAACGCTATAGACGCTTCAAGAGCATTGAACCGTTAGCCGGGCCGCAAGGCTCCGATCGGAGATAATATGGTACAGGCGCAACTCGACCAGCTTTGCATTAACACGCTGCGGATGCTTTCCATCGACGCGGTGCAGAGGGCGAATTCCGGCCATCCCGGTACGCCGCTCGACGCCGCGCCAGTCGCCTACTGCCTGTGGCAGCACTTCTTGCACTACGATCCCGCCCATCCAGAGTGGCCGAACCGCGACCGTTTTGTGCTGTCGGCCGGCCATGCCTGCGCCCTGCTCTACAGCCTGCTTCATGTGTGCGGCGTCAAGGCGAACGGCCCGTCCTATCCGCCGGGCGACCGTTTAGCCGTAACGCTGGACGATCTCAAGACGTTTCGCCAAGAAGGTAGCCGTTGCACCGGACATCCAGAATATGGCTGGACGTCTGGAGTAGAAACCACGACCGGCCCGCTCGGACAGGGTGCGGCAACCAGCGTCGGCATGGCGATCGCGGAACGCTGGCTGGCGGCTACATATAATAGGCCCGGCTACGACCTGTTCTCGCATAATGTCTATGTCCTGTGTAGCGACGGCGACATGATGGAGGGGATAAGCAACGAGGCGGCGTCATTGGCCGGCCATCTCAAACTGTCCGATCTCTGCTGGATCTACGACGACAATCATATCACCATCGAAGGCCCGACCGGCTTGACATTCACCGAAGATGTGGCCACCCGCTTCGTCGCATATGGCTGGAATGTGGTCAGGGTCAGCGATGCGGACGATCTGAAGCAGTTGGCGACGGCGCTCCAGGCATTTCTCGACACGCACGACGTGCCGACGCTGATCATCGTCCAAAGCCATATCGGGCACGGCGCGCCGCATAAGCACGATACCAATAAGGCGCATGGCGAACCGCTTGGCACCGACGAAGTGCGGTTGACGAAGGAATTCTACGGCTGGGACCCCGATGCGGATTTCAAGGTGCCAGATGACGTCGTGGCACATTTCCGTACACATGTCGGCAAGCGGGGAGAAGCCGCTCATGCCGCCTGGAATAAGCTGTTTGCCGCCTACCGGACGCAATATCCCGATTTGGCCGAGCAGATCGATAGGATGCAGCAACGTGAGGTCCTGGCCGGCTGGGATGCCGCGCTGCCTAACTTCGCGGCCGATGCCAAGGGCCTCGCCACGCGCGACTCCTCCGGCCAGGTGCTGAGCGCCATCGCTGCCCATATGCCTTGGCTGCTGGGCGGCGCGGCCGATCTCTCACCCTCCACCAAGACCAACCTCGAATTCGAGCTCGCCGGCGATTTCCAAGCACCCGACAGTGAGCACGGCAGCAGCTATCGCGGCCGAAATTTTCACTTCGGCTTGCGCGAGCATGCCATGTGCGCCATCGGCAGCGGCATGAGCCTGTCGAAGCTGCGCCCCTTCGTTTCCAGCTTCCTGATCTTCAGTGACTATTGCCGCGCGGCGCTGCGCCTGAGTTCGATGATGGAACTGCCGCTCATCTCGATCTGGACCCATGATTCCATCAGTCTCGGTGAAGATGGGCCGACGCATCAGCCGATCGAGCAGATCGCCTCGCTCCGCGCTATGCCCGGCATGGTCGTGCTGCGCCCAGCCGACGCCAACGAAGTCGTGGAAGCATGGAAGGTCATCATGCGGCTAAAGGACAGGCCGGTCTGTCTCGTGCTGACGCGACAGGCGGTGCCAACATTCGATCGCATTACCTATGCAAGTGCCGACGGCGTGGCGCGTGGCGCGTACGTGCTGGCCGACGCCGACGCCGGCAGGCCGGATGTCCTTCTGATGGCCACTGGCAGCGAAGTTGCGCTTTGCATAACGGCGTATGAAGAACTGAAAGCGGATGGCATCAAGGCACGTGTCGTCAGCATGCCGTCATGGGAATTATTTGAGAGTCAACCGAAAGACTATCGCGACACGGTCCTGCCTCCAGCGATAACGGCCCGCGTCGCGGTGGAGGAGGCGTCCGGTTTCGGGTGGGAACGCTATACCGGCTTCTGCGGCGCCATCCTTGCCATGGAAAGCTTCGGACTGTCCGCACCAGCGAAGGTCGTCGCCAAGCATTTCGGATTCGAGCCGGCGCATGTCGTCGCGGCGGCGAAGGCGCAGATCACAAGCCGCCGGACGGCCACCTAAGTCGGTGCGGCCTGAATTGACCGATGCACGATGATAGATCGAGTTACGGCCAATCTCGAGCGCAAATTGTACGAAGTGTCAGTCGGCTTCAAATGGTTCGTCGGAGGCCTTCAGGGCGGGTCGCTCGGATTTTGCGGCGAGGTAAACGCGGGCGCGGCATTCATGCGCCGCGGCGGAGCGGTCTGGACCACCCACGAAGACGACATAGTACCGGCCTTGCTATCGGCAGAAATTACGGCAGTGGGCCGCAATCCCGATGAGGTTTACCGCACCTTCACACAGGAACTGGGGTGAGCCGGTCGCTCACCGGATACAGTCAACTGTGACCCCCGGCACAAATGGAAAAGCTCTCAAAGCATTCACCGCATGAGATCTTGTATGACGAGCCGGGCCTGAGCGCCGGCTCAGTTTGTGCTCAGTCGTGCACCGGGCAACAATGCCGAAGTGGGAGGTGTGAAGTGACAACGGAAAACGGCTGGTTTGCCGCGCGAAGAAATTCACAAGATCTGTGGGGAGAGTTTTCGGGGACAGAACCGTCTGCGCACCATCCTCGAAGAGGCTCAGACGATCGTTGACCAGGCGCTCGGGACAACCAGGGGAGCCTGAAGCGCTGCACGGACAATAATGATGGATACCTATTTCCCAAGGAGATTGTTTCCAGGGTAGGCGATCGTACCATCCTGGCGCACGACCGCGCCGGGCGTGAGGCCCGCCTCGTCGACATGCCCCGCCCCGAGGATATGCATGACTCGCTCGCCTCTTAGTAGCAGGTAGTCGGCGATGATACGGCGGTGGCAGCGCCACCAGAGGGCTTCCGCGCACATGATTGCGCAGCGGTGCTCGCTGCCAAGCTCCTGTAGCCGCGCCAAGCCTTTGGCGAACGGTTCGGTCAGCGCATAGTCGGCGTAGTTGCGAAAGCCGCGCACGCGCCAATAGCTGTTGGGGGAAGCGTCAGACCCACGCGCCTTCCCTCGCAGGCCGCCCAGCGCGGCGATACGCTCATAGCCGATTCGCCACGGCCCCAGCGCTTCAGGAAGGATGTCGCCGTTGAACTGCGGATTGGTGCGCGAGCGCGGCATCGACCTCACGTCGACAACCAAATCGACGCGGGATTCCCGAAGCAGAACGCCGAATTCGGCGATCGTCCTGGTGGAGTGGCCTATGGTGAAAAAGCTATTCGTCCTGGCTCCGTTTATAAATGTTTGGCAACTTGGCCGCTTTGGCGAAGATCGGAGCCTGCTGCTCCCAAATCAAAAGCACCATATATCGGAAAGCGATAATTCATTGGAACCGAATTTGCCGACGAAAGTTGAACGACAGATTACCGCCGTTCAATCCTGCCTCCAAGGCGTGTTCTAGCGCCCTGGACTTGTAAGTTTCGCCCATCGTTTGCATCAGTTGAGAATTCATGGCAGACCAATTCAAAGTCGGCGAGCATGCGAGCTGGAATTCCGAGGCCGGCCGTGTCAGCGGAACGATTGTCCGCATCCATACGCGCGATTTCGACGTCAACGGCTACACGCACCATGCGAGCGCCAAGGCGCCGCAATATGAGATCAAAAGCAGCACCACCGAGCATATCGCCTTCCACAAAGGTTCGGCGCTCACCAGGCTTCGCGACTGACACACCGCCAGGCGCGATCGAGAAAGCGATCGCCCAATGCCCATCACCCAGGAGCCACGCTCAAGCGAGCCGCTGCGCGCCGATCTCAGCAATGCGGACGRCCGTATCCGTCTCACCCACTGGCTGCCGCCGAAAAAAGGGATTTTTCCGCGCATTCGGATCGGTCAACGCTGGCTCAATACGCTATGGGCGCTGCCCATCGCCACCGCGGCGCTGCTATGCCTTATCGCGCTGGCACAGAGCCTTCGGGAGCTTCCTGGTATAACGGCCTTCATTCAGAGCCATCCTGGCATCGCACAATCGGCGCCGTCGGTTGACACTGGTTTTCCTTGGTGGCTGCAGCTACAGCACTTCTTGAACATGTTTTTCATGTTGTTCATCATGCGGGCCGGACTGCAGATCCTGGCTGATCACCCGCGGCTTTACTGGAAACGCGACTGTACGCCGGGAACCGATTGGTTCCGGTTCCAGGTACCTGTGCCCAACGATCGCATATGGACCGCCAAGGATGATGCCGTCACCCTGCCGACCTGGCTTGGTATCCCAGGCTTGCGTCACACACTTGGCCTTTCGCGCTGGTGGCATTTCTCGATTAATCTCTTATGGCTGATCAACGGCATCGCCTTTTATGCGCTGCTGTTCTCCACCGACCAATGGCGCAGGCTTGTACCGCTTACCTGGGAGGTCTTTCCAGCGGCGCTTTCAACGGCAATCCAATATGCCTCGCTAAATTTTCCAATCGACGACGGTTGGACCCGATACAACGGCCTTCAGCAGTTGAGCTACTTCGTCACTGTCTTCGTCGCAGCGCCCGTCTCGATCTTCACCGGCATGATGCAGAGCCCGGCGATCTCCAATGCACTTGGCTGGTTCGGTCGGCTGTTCAACCGGCAGGCGATGCGGTCAGTCCACTTTATCGCGTTCGCTTGGTTCGTAAGCTTCATCCTTGCACATGGTGCCATGGTGTTCATCACCGGCATCCGACAGAACACCAATCATATGTTCGGCGGCGTCAACGACGCTTCATGGACTGGATTCCCGCTGTTCCTGCTCGCAATAGCCATCATGGTTGCGGCTTGGCTTGTTGCCTCACCTTTTACCATTCGCCACGCCCGCCTCGTGCAGCGCGTGGGGGCGTTCATGACTGGCTGGCTGATGAGCCTCGGTGAACGCTGGGATCCTGTATCTCAACTCTCGAAGAAAGACATTTCTCCCTATTTTTGGCCAAACGGCACTGTTCCGAACTCCAAGGAATTTGACGATCTCGTGGCCGAGAACTTCGCCGGCTACAAGCTTCGAGTGGGCGGTTTGGTCGAGGCACCGCGAGAGTTTACGCTGGCGGATCTGAAGACGATGGCGAAACAAGAGCAAATCACCACGCATTTCTGTATTCAGGGCTGGTCAGGCGTCGCCCAATGGGGTGGCGTTCCCATGCGCGATATCCTCGATCTGGTGAAGCCGACGCCCGAAGCGCAGTACGCCGTGTTCTATTCCCTAGCCGACGGGGCCGACGGGGGACGATATTATGACGTCCACAGGATCGGGAACATGCGCCATGCTCTCACGATCCTTGCTTACGAGATGAATTGGGCACCGGTCAGCGTCCTGCATGGTGCGCCGCTGCGGCTGCGCTGCGAGAACGAGCTGGGATTCAAGATGGTCAAGTGGGTCACGGCGATCGAATTCGTCCACGACTTCGCCGACCTCGGCGCCGGCCAGGGTGGTTACAATGAGGACCACGAATTCTACGGGTATCGGATGCCGATTTGATCAATTGTCGCAGTGATCCTCGTGTTCAGCCTATTCGAATGGTGTCGAAGCCCACCACAATTCGCAACAACGGTGGTCATTGCAGCACAGCGATTACGCGAGAGCACATCATCAAGGCATTGTACCGCTGCATCAAGCATTGCTGTCCGACTGTGCCAGATTTGCCAACATACCCACGAATTGCGGTAACCGCGACGCCAGGGTCTTTCTAGAGCTTCGGGCGTTTAATGTGCAGCGCATCCTGCACGCCTGAAATAGTTCCAGCATTCCTGTTGAGAAAAGAGGTCGCAGACCTTACCGATGGCTTTCCACAAATCGTCATAGGTTCGAGCTTTGTGCTTTCGCAGGAGTGTCTTGAGCTTTGAGAATGCCATCTCGATCGGGTTGAGATCAGGTGAGTAGCGCGGCAGGAAAAGGAGCTAGGCCTTGCGCTCGGCGATCGCGGCAGCTGCCCGCGGGCTTTTATGAACATTGAGATTGTCCCAGATAACCACGTCGCCCTCCTTGAGCGTGGGGGCGAGCTGGGTGTGGACGTAGGTGTCGAACTTGTCGCCGTCCATGGCCCCATCGACAACAAAGGGTGCAGTGATGGCATCGCAACGCAGGCCGGCGATGAAGGTCTGGGTGTTCCATTTGCCAAACGGAGCATCGGCCTGCAGACGCTTGCCTCTTTTGCTTCTCCCACGCAGCGGCGTCATGTTGGTCTTAACAGAAGTCTCATCGACGAAGACCAGACGGCCAGGGCTCTTTTGCATCGCCGGCTGGCGATGCTCGCGCCATTCATCGCGTTCCCTGCACACATCGACGCGTTCGCGTTCCGATGCCAGCAGTGTTTTTTATATAAGTGAAGCCGGCGCGGCAGAGCAGTTTGGACAGGTTCGATGGATCGGCGCTCACACCGTGATGCGTCTCAAGGGCACCGTAAAGTTAACCGGTCGGCGATCACCTGTGCGATATTGCGGTATGACCCAAGCCTTTCGTGATCCCCTTTATCGCCGTCACCGGTTTCCAGCCGAAGTGATTGCTCATGCGGTCTGGCTCTAT
>NZ_JBFUFF010000118.1:0-16635 GCF_056403555.1 Rhizobium sp. P2_G2 | reverse complement strand
GTGTACTTCTCTTCGGCTTGGCCATTTCGCCCTTGAACGCATTCGCCGAAAGCGGCGCCGTCGGTTTTCCGTCGACGGTGGAAATTGAAACCGGGGACACGTGGACGTACCAGGGTCAGAAGTACAGGCTATACGGCGTCCAAGCTTGCATAAGAGGCAGCGACTTCGTCGCGCCGGACGGGCGTCGGTCTGATTGCGGGGCTCACTCGATTGCACCTCTCGCCGCATTGTTCACCACAGAGACGGTCAGTTGTCAGATGGTCGGACGCGCGCGGGACGGCGCCAACTTTGTCGTCTGTGCCGCTACCGTCAATCGGACCGTTGTCGATGTGGGCACCGCGTTGATCTCATCAGGGGCGGCGTTTGCGGCCACCTACCCTTCCGGCAGTGCTGTCTCTCAAGCCTACCTCATTGCCGAAACAACCGCCAAGATGAATAGGGACGGGCTGTGGTCGGGTACGTTCGAGCATCCCGTTAAAATGCTACTTCAAAGGCGATAGGCATTGCGCAACGGGTCCAAGCTGGATCCCGTGGGATATTTTCCGCTCGAGGCTCTTGTTGGGATGATCGGCCGTCCGCTCTTCTCATCCAATGGCTGTAAGAAACTCCGGCCATTTTGCAGTGGCTTGTGGGACGGGCGGAGAAAAATAATTAAAATGAAGAGAAATGTGGCGCCCCGCTCCGTTTCCGCCGTTGGTGTACAGCGCGTGTCACTGGGATGACACCCCTCCCCTGCCGTTGCGTCGCGCTGACCGGCAATCCGATTCAAAGGGAGGAGGCTCATTTGGCTGGTTGGCATTGCAGCGGCTTCATTTCGGCAAGCATCACCCCGCCTTTAGGGGTAATCATCGCGCCGATCCAATTGTTCGAGAATACGCCGGAACTGTCGACCGGATTGAGCCAAATGACCGCATTCGTCTCGAGCTCGATCTTTACCTCGGCAGCAATCGGGCTGCCGCTTACAGTTTGCACGTAGTGACGCCGAATGGTGCGTGGAGCGCCATGAGCATCAAGAACGATATTTTCGCGGTACCGGATCGCCAACGTGCTGGCTACGGATATTTGTCGGCAATTTTCCTGTCGTTCGCAAGTCACGGTTTGCTGAGAGGTGCAATCCCAGCTGAGTCCGAACCGCCACATCGGGTTATCGGCGGCTTGGACAGGCGAAATTGATAACGTCAGGAAGATAAGCGCGCGTCGGGACGTCCCTGCTATCATTGCGTCACTCTTTCGATCGATATGCACGGCGCGTACACATCTAGCGCGCCGAAGAGTCATTATAATGATTTTCCTGTCGCGATCCGGTTGCCGTAGGGCCCGGGGTGAGGTTGGGATTGCCGGCTTGTCTGAAAAGCCATCCAAGATGTTCTTCTTCCCATCCAAGGCGGCTAAACACCGCGATAATCGTTTGAAGACTGGGGTTTCCTCTTCCGGAAAGCCAGCCCGAATACCGGGGACTTGAGATTGAGATAAGCTTTAAAAACGCGTCCCTGGCGAGGCCGAGGCGAATTCGTTCAGCCTCAAGTGAACTTGCAAAGTTCTCCAAGTGCTGGCGTGCGATACGTCGCACTTCAGGTTGGTAAAACACCATAAGCTAATATCCTTTCGCAACCAGAGGATTACGAAAGATGATCAGAGCGATCAAGTAAAAATTAGCTTCGCGGCTTCTCTGCGTTGAAAAGCAGCTCATAGACCGGAACGTTCAGGGCGTTCGAAATGCGGGTGATCACATAGAGCGTGGGGTTTGCGGAGCCGTCCAGTATTTGAAAATAGGTGGCGCCTTTGATGCCGCAGGATTCCGCGAATTCGATCTTCCCCTGGCCGCGCTTCGCGCGCTCTCGCTCCATCACGGTGGCAATGTTTTGCACCATGAATTCGGCGAGTTCGGTTTGGTTCTTTTGTCTCTTGTAGGTTGCCATGGGAATAATTATAATTACTCGTGTCGCATTACAAACGCTGGAGGGGTCGATGCAGTTCAGCAAACTGGTTCAGGTCAGCTGCGGGGCATTTGCTCTGGCTGTCTTTTTGCCTGCTGGGGAAGCGACAGCGAGCGAATGGGGGTGCGAAGTCCTGCTCTGCGCTGCGTCCTCGAATCCGTCTTGGCGTGGAGTGTCCGCTTGCCATCCGCCGATGACAAAGCTCATCGCTGCGATGCAGCTGCCGGGTTTTGACTGGCCCACCTGCCCTGAAGCCGGCACCGGGTCTCCTGGCTACCGAGCCTACGATGAATGCCCACCGGGATATGGTTTGAGCCACAGCGTGGGCCGGAACGGCATCAATCCGCAGGCGGATCTGTGCACGAAGACTGAGAATAATTGCACCAATGCTCAACATGACATCGCCGCGTACTATCGAGACAGCAGTTGCATTCAGACGATCTCCATTCCTCGTCCTCGTCGGTCCGAGCCTTACTACTTTGATATCAAGAACGACACGAGCGGGCGGACTGAACGACATTGGTTCGAATTGAACGATTAACCGCTTTTGCTAACGTTCGGAAGTTAAAATTACATGAGAACAGTCAATCGTCACACATTGCTTGGGCATGTAGGAAGCGTTGCTCGCCTCAAGAATGTACTCAAAGTGAATATCGCAACCAATCGGGACTGGTTGGCGGATGGCGAACGCCGTGGCGCAACAGATTGGATCCAGGTCACCGTTCTGGATCGCCAGCAGGTGGACTGGATTTCGGCAAACGTCAGCCAGGGCGATCTGGTCTATGTCGAATCGCGGATATCCAACTCCAGCTTCGAACGCGACGGCGAGACCGTCTATTCGACTGATGTGATCGCGCAGCTGTTTAATCTGGTCACCAAAAAGGATGGCGGCGGGAAGGTCGGAGAAGCGCCAGCAGATAAATCACAATGAGCGCTGAGCACAGACTGACGCGGCGAGTCTCGCCGCCGACGGCGGCAGGCAGCAATATCACGACGCCTGGTAAGGGTTATCGCCTGTGACTTCATTCGAGATGGCGAGAGAGCCATCCCTTGCCGGTGATCAGGCCAGCCGGTGACGTGTCGCGGGCGTCCCGACAGAGAAGTTAGCCAAGCGGGAGGTTGGAGGTCTGGCGCGGTGTTCTGCAATGTGGGCGGCCCGAAGAGAGCGACCCAATGCCGCTCTTTTGGGATGGCGTCCTAGACCAACTCCGGATCTTGGCGATCAACCCGCAAGGGGTCCGCTAGCAAGCTGCGGCCGCTTCGGCTTGTGCCTTCGCGGTGATCTCGACCGGAGCCGGTCTTTTGAAGGAACCATCGAGCGGGAATTGGCCCGCTCCCGGATGGAGCCTTCTCATGACACACAATCTCGCCCTCGCTCAGTCCCACGCCTTTCAGCTTGCATGCACCCTCATGGTCCCGGTTACACTTTTCAAATCCGGCGAAGAGTTCGGCGTGCTGCCGACGCAGGAACTCGAAGATGCCGACGTCGACGTTATCCACGAATACGATCCTCATCAGTTTCACGGGGCGCATTGAGGCCCCTCCCCTTGTGTCGTCGGCGAGCTGGCGACCGCAAGGGGATCTCGCCCGCGCTTTGGTGCCCAAGAATCCACGCAGACGACAAACCACAGGCGGCGCACTCGCAGCCGGCCCTTCGTGCCGGGAGAGTTCGCCGCTAGAAGAAAAGAAGGAGGCCGCCCACTTTGTGGTCGGGAATGGGATGGACAGAAAAACAATCGAAAGGCTCCGCGAGCAAGTGTCGTGTTCGGCAGTTCTGGAGAACGCGCAGTTCGTCCTGGATGCGAAGCAAAGCACTCGCCGGGCTGCAAAGTACCGGCGAGGCGGGGAGATTATTATCGTCACACACAAGGGACGCGGTTGGTTCGATCCGCTTAGCGACCGAAAGGGTGATGTCTTCGAGCTTGCCAAATATCTCGACCGAGTGGGTTTCCGGGAAGGCTTCGATCGTGTGGCCGACCTTGTCGGTTTTATTCCATCTCAGCCGGCTTGGGGTCCGTTGCCACCTAAGCCAGATTCTGACATTTCCCTCTCCGACCGCTGGCGATCACGACGCTTGCCGTGGCGCGGATCACCTACTTGGCGCTACCTTTCCGATGAGCGAGCCTTACCGCCTCACATCATCTCCTCAGTAGTCGCAAGCGATCGTCTGCGCGAGGGACCTTATGGAAGTATGTGGGCTGCACACAGAGACGAAACTGGTGCTGTCGTCGGTTGGGAGGCTCGCGGTCCTCAATATCGTGGATTTGCCACGGGAGGTACAAAGACCCTTTTCCGGTTGGGATCGGCTGACGCACTTCGAGTTTGTGTCACGGAAGCTGCGATTGACGCGATGAGCCTTGCAGCCATCGAAGGGCTGCGAGACGGTACGCTTTACCTGAGCACCGGTGGTGGCTGGTCTCCCGCGACAGAGCATGCCATTCGGGCGATCGCGTCAAGGCCAGGCACCTGGCTTCTGTCGGCGCAAGACGCCAATTCTCAGGGCGATCAGTACGCCGATCGCGTTCGGACGCTCGCTGCGGAAGTCGGAAGTGAATGGATGCGGCTGCGGCCACCTCAGGACGATTGGAACGATGCCCTAAGAGCGATCAGGCGAGGGAACCGGCGGACTTTGAGACAGGTGTAAACTCATTCTGCTGTTTGCATATCATTCGTGATCGCGTCTCTGTCCCTGGAAACGTCACCTCGTATGAGCAGCGAGCGCCCTGAGCTCACTTGGCCATGGCCAAGCCGGATCCAAACTCGACTGTCCACAGTTTCTCGGGACCTCTCTTCTCCGGAAGGCTTTCATTGTTCAGAGTGGTCGGAGGTGACGGTCTGCGAAGGTTCGGAGCTTCTCTGGGGCCAGATGGCGAGTCAACCCTTCGCCGTCAGCGATAAGCGATAAAGGTGATCGGCGTCATTGAGTTGTTCCACAGTTCCCCTCCACCGGCCACGTCCTTCGCGGGCTCGATGAGGCATGTCTGACCGGAGAGCGGCTTTGCCTCGATCGTTCTCCCGCAACGGCCGTCCGCAGCTTTCTTCCCCTGCCGGCGACCACCCCACTCGACAAGTCGAATGGGGACCCCGGATCTCCGCCATTCCTCGCGAGGCAAGAAAGCTTCTCCCGTCCGCCTTCCATTGCATTCCAGCCCGCTGGGTGCGGTCCGATCGTCCCCGGTCTTTGCGACTGCCATCGAGGCCGCGAAGGGCGCGGCCCGAAACAAACGAAAGGAACACGACAATGGCAACCATCGGCACCTTCATCTCCACCGAAACCGGCTTCAACGGCTCGATCCGCACGCTGACTCTCAACGTCAAGGTTCGCATCACCCGCATCGAAAAGCCCTCCGACAAGGGCCCGCACTTCCGCATCTACGCCGGCAATGTCGAGCTCGGGGCAGCCTGGCAGAAGCGCTCCGAGCAGGACCGCGACTATCTCTCGATCAAGCTGGACGACCCGAGTTTCCCAGCGCCGATCTACGCCACGCTGACCGAGGTCGACGGCGAGGAGGGCTACCAGCTGATCTGGGCTCGCCCCAACCGGGACTGAGCCCCGGYCAYGGCCCCGCCGAAAGGCGGGGCCAATCGAATGGTCAGAAATGGGCAGCCAAGTGCTCTCTCGGTTCCGTGGACTTACTTGTTTAGGGCATCCTTCAGCGCCTTAGCCGGCGTAAACGCCAGCTTTTTCGCGGCGGCAACTTTGATCGTGGCTCCTGTTCCCGGATTGCGGGCCTCACGTTCCGGCGTGTTCTTCACCTTGAACTTCCCGAAGCCCGGAATGGAGGTTTCGGCGTCAGATGCCGCCGCAGCGGTGATCGCGGCGAACACCGCCTCGACGACGGCTTTGCTCTGCACCTTGGTGAGGCTGTGTTCGCTGGCGATCTTATCTGCAATTTCGTTGGTAGTTGTCATGCGTTTCCCCTTGTTTGCAAGAAATCCTTGTCAGCGTTGGGAAACGTTGTCATCAGCAGAGGGTGGCAATCTCGACGAAAATGGCGAATTTCCACAACGAGACGCCGGTCGATACCCCCTCCGCCGCTTCTCTCGTAGGATGTCGAGAAAGAGAGATAGAGCCTGCACTTCATTTTCGAAGAAATGGACGCGCGTTTGACCCCGTGTGCCGATGCGGCCCCATCTGCGAACCAATGACATGTTCCCGAACAGTGTCCGCTCGATCGAAAGCGCATAGAACCGAGCCATGTTCTTGGTCGCATCGACTCGCTGAATACGGAGTTGATAGTTAAGCTGTCCCATGCGCAAAGGATCGCTCGAACGGATTCGCTCGTCCAACGACTTCTCTGAATCGATCATGTTGCATCGATTCACGCCGGTGATGTTTGCGCAAGGAAAYGCAAACGGAGCGGCTTGCCGGGGGCAGTCGGTCCCGGGTTCCGCCTGCGGCGGCGCTATGCTAACCCTCCTACGGCTACCCTATTAACCGGTCAAGCTGCGCGCGAACGGGCGGCGGACGCAGGATCGCGTCCTCTGCCTGGTATGCTCATTTTGGGTGACAGCTGGACACGTCGTCTCTCGACACGTCCGACTTCTCCTGCCTCGGAGACCGCCGTCTCACAATCCAAACGCGAAGACCTGTGGCCGTAAGCCGATGACCGGCAACACGATTGGCGCGCCGGAATTTCGCAAACTCTTATGTTTCACTGAATGCCGAGGCTATATCCTGTTCGACTTCCCCAACCAGATCTGCCTTGTCCGGATCTCCATTCAGCACACTCAGGATCTTTGACACGGAGACCTCTGCCTGCCGGCGCCTTTCCGACGTCCGCGTCATCGCCGCTTTGAAGTCCGGAATAGATGGCTTTTTCGCAGCGGCCGGCGTACTCGATTTTCTGGCCTTCGAAGTTCGAGTTATGGGCTTCTTTGCCGCAGGGTGACGGTCCGATGGCAACCTTGGCTTTGCTTGCTCGGTCTTAGGAACAAATGCCTTTGCGGTGAGAGCCGGCATCCTGGCTCGAAAGCGTGCGCCGGGTTCAGTCGGTGACGACCGCTCCAGGTCTAATTGCACTTTCAAGTCGGCCTTTGTGTCGAGAGCTGAGTTTCTCGCGCTCACGTCGCTCATTGCTGTGTCAGTTGTCGCTTGTTGAAGCGGCAGCCATGCTTTTTCGGCAAGTGCCCTGTCCGCATAGTAGAGGTTCCTGATCCCGAAAATAGGCCGCTGATTTCGAAGCTTGATGATGCAGCGCATCTCGTCCATCGAGCCCAATTCATCGGGCCGCATAAGCGGACGCATGACCGTCTTGTGGGAGATGGTGGATCCCTTGTGATCGAAGAGCGTAATACCGGTCGACACGCTCCTATCGACTGAGGTCTCCCTTTTTTCGCCGAGCAACTGCGACACATATCGCTGATCTTCTGGGTCCTGTGCTCCCAGAAAAATCTGCGCTCGTGCCGAGTTGACGAGCGTCTGCCGGCCTTCACGGGTGTAAACATTGTCGATCGACCGCAACGACTGCACGAAGAACCAGCAGGGAACCCCATAGCCACCCAGCACTGTCGCGGCCGTCAGGGCGTTTTCCAGCTTGCCCAAATTCTGGAATTCATCCAGCAGAACCAGAACACGACGCTCACCCGCCTTCATCAGATCACGGGACATGTAGTCCATGAACTGTACCATCAGCACGTTGAATATCGGCCCAATGGATGCGATTTGCTGAATGCGGAAATCGAGGTAGAGGCTCATATTCTGCCTGCGCATCGCCCGGATATCAAATGTCGACTTGCTCGTGGCGCGCAGAATTCGGTTGTTCTTGAATGGACGCACCGCTGCCGCCAGCGTTCCGTAAACCCCATCGAATTGCTTGTCCGCCATCGTCGAAAAACGGGTGATCGTCGTGTAAGTGAAGGAACTGATCCAATCGGCTCGCAGCTCCGGCAACGCAACTTCAGTCAACCAAGTGCGAAGCGGCTTGTCTCCACCCTCGACCACATGCAGCACGGTCCCGATATTCTTGTCCTTGTCGGCAACATCAGGATTCTCCAGAACCCAGGACGTCACGCCAGCGAACAAAGCGCGGGCATCCGAGATCCAATATGGATCGCCCTTGGGTGTCGGAAGAAGTGCTGTCGCAATCGAGGTGATGTCGATGTCTCTCTGGTCAGGGTCGATTGCGACAAAATCAAGCGGGTTGTAGCATTCGGTGTCGTCGTTTTCGTCGGCTGGCGAAAACCGCAGCACACGTGAAAACATCGACCGGTACCCGGCTGTGGCATCATAGGTTTCACCGCGCATGTCGAGCACGATGATGCTGTCCGGCCAAAGCAAGCAGTTGGGCACGATGATGGAAGCACCCTTACCCGACCGCGGAGGCCCGATCACGAAGCCGCCAACGTCGTCGCCATCGATCCAGAGCTTCTTTCCGCCGACCAGCCGGGGCCGGAACCAGCTGCGCTTGCCTGATCCTCGTTGCGTGAAGCCACCCGGCAACCTCATCACACCGCCGCCGATACGGCCGACGAACACACCTCCCGGCTTGGTGAGCCCGAGCGCACGTGCCTCGACGGGATTGAGAAAGCGGGCGTCGGTTGATTTTTTCTTTCCGACGACTGCCGTAAGCATGATGCCAACTGCCACGGTAACGCCCGCAGAGCCGGCGATCGCCGGTCTCGTCCACTGTCCAGTGAGAACATCAAGACGGGCCAGCCGGTAGGCGGCGAAGAGATCGTTTTCGAGTGCTTGAAACACAAAGCTCGACTTATCAAAGACGAGGAATAGACCAGCATAGACAAGCGACGAAACCACCGCTGCCATTGCGAGCGCCACAAGCATCCCGAAAATGATCACGAATGGCTTCATAGTTCGCTGCCCTTGGCAAAGACGATCTCGGATACGATGCGCCGGCCGTCAGGCGCGCGAGCGAGTTGCACGACCACCGGGATGACCTCCTTGAGGTAATCGACTATCTCCTGCTTGCTCAACGCGACGCCACTTTGCATGACCATCAGCGCCAGGCGCTCATAGGCTGAGCGAGCGGAGTTGGCGTGGACGGTGGTCAGAGAGCCGGGATGTCCAGTGTTGATGGCCTGAAGGAAGGAAAATGCTTCGGCACCGCGCAACTCACCCAGCAGCAGCCGATCCGGCCGCATGCGTAGCGCTGCCTCGAGCAAATCCTGGGAGGTGACTTTGGCCCTGCCTTGGTCACCCTTGGAGGCGATCAGGGCAACGGCGTTTTCGGTCGTCGGTCTAAGCTCGCGCGTATCCTCGATTGTGATGATGCGTTCTTCTGCCGGTATTTCTTTCAGAAGGGCATTTAGAAACGTCGTCTTTCCGGTGGATGTCCCGCCGGAGATCGCGATCGATACTCGCGACTTTACCGCGGTTCGCAGAAAGTGATGCGCATCGACCTCGCCTCGCATCATTTCAGCCAATTCTTCCTCGGCTGGGGAAAGCGCCAGGTGACGGCTGGCTTTCGTGCTCTCGAATGCGCCGCGGTCCCGATAGATATCGAGGCCGATGTCATGTATGACTTGCTTGCGGATGGAAATAGCGCCGCCATCGGGAGCCGCTGGTGGCAGCACGCACTGAAAACGTTCACCTGTCGGAAAGGCACCCGAGAGGATCGGACGCTCCTCGTTTACGACCTGATTCGTCGACCCGGCAACACGTTCACTGAGCGTCCTTATCCATTCCGCTGAGAACCTGTCATCGGAAATTCGCTCCATGCCGGCCGCGCCCAGGCGTTCGATGAACGCTTCTCCCGGCCGGTTGATGGAAATTTCCGAGACTCTTTCATCCGCAAGAAGCGGGCGCAGTCGCTCCAGCGCCTTATCGAGAAAAGGAAAAGCACTCATTTGTAGATGGGTGCTTCGGGATAATAGGGGGTCGGGTCAATCTCGCGCCGAACTTGGCCGCCACGCTTGAGGCGCCGCATCTCTTGCCGAACCGGATCGGCATAGAAATCGGAGAAATCGAGATCGCGCCGGACGAAGACGATGACCGGCTCACCCTGTGCGATGTAGATTGTTGGGGGAATTTGCGAGCTTTGCTTGAACTCCTCGTTGGCGATGTCCTGCAGGACGGTCGATGACTTTTCGGCGGCAATCGACTGCGCCTGAGCAGCGGACTGGCTCGGTTGAGTTGTGATCGTCGTGGTGATCCCGGTAATCGGATCCGTCGTCGTATAAGAGCGGGCGCTGCTGGCAGTCGTGTCGCCAAGCGAGGCAACGTATTCTGCGGTACCGCCCAAGATGGTCAGCATCAAAGCGGAGCCAAAGCGCTCCCAGAAATGCGTATCGACCTCCCCGGTCATGCCTGCGCGGCCAAGACGGTCGGCGCCGGGCGAATTGATATCGACAGAAAGGCCATCGGAACGGATGACTCGCGACCAGACGATATAGACGCGTTCTTGCCCTCGCCTGAGACCCGACTTGTACTCGCCGACCAGCCGCGAACCCTTGGGGATCAGAACACGCTGTCCGTCCAAAGAATGAACATCCTCGCGAACCACAGCACGCACCATCCCCGGCAGGTCCGTATTGACCGCTGTTTCGAGAAAGCCGCGGATCATTGTGCCCTGGGCAATGAGTGCGTCGATGCGGGCAAATTTTCTTGCTTTCACAATGCCGGCGGTCGTTTTCTCGGATTGGGCAAGGAATGCCTTGTTCGCGTCCGTGTCTGCCCCCGGCACAGCAACCAACTGCCCGTCATCAGCCACAGTGACATTGGCGGCCGCATCGTCGCTGAGGTTTTTGTTGCTTCCGTCCAAGACAATCTGGTTGGAGCGGAGCCGCTCCCATCGCGCCTTTTCCGCGGCCTCTTTTCGCTTTGCTTCTTGGGCCGCACGGCGCGCCTCTTCCTCTGCGCGCCGTCGTTCCTCTTGGATACGTCGCCGCTCCTCCTCCGCACGTAATTGCGCTTCGAGCATTTGACGCTGCTTTTCAAGGTCGACGCCCGGCTCCACCTTCATTTCGACTTTCGCCGGCTGAGAGGGCTTCTTATCCTCCACCAACGGAATCTTGACGAGGTTCGGATCGGCCGCTTGCTTGGGAAGATCCTCGAAGTTGGCGACGGTGGAGTTCGAGGTCTCGAATGTCTCGTTCGGCCCGCTATCAAGTGCGGCGTCCTTGGCACTGGCTGGCCAGTTGACATAAGCGAGGACACCGGCGCCGATGATGAGAAGGAGCGGCAATGCAAGCCTGCTGGCCTGTCCGGCTCGATCATTGGCGACTGCACTTTGACCGTCGAGGCGGTCGAAATCTATACCGGACATCACTCCGTCTCCTTGCGTCGGTCGAGATTTTTCGGACCGTAGGTCTCCTCGATGAGGTCGAAACTCTTGCGATTGGCCTGCCGATTGTAGAGGCAAAGCCACTTATCGCCTGCGCGCAGCGTGAATTGCGCAGCAATCTTGTCCACGACCACATACTTTCCTTGAGTTCGCAGATTGACGAGGGATTCCTGCTTCTTATCCTCGACAACGAAGATGGCCGGGATCTCGTTGGGAAATTCGAGATACATGTGCGTGCCGTCGTCAAAGGCGACACGAGGCTTCAGGCTTTCATCACCACGAAACACGTAGTCGTAGTTCAACTGGCTGGGATCGAGACCTTTCAACAGCGGGTCCTTGGCGCTTTCCTCCGCCGATGCGAGCAGCCGAGCATTGATATCTTCATCCGGATATTTGAACCGAACCTGGAATGCCGCTTTCAGATCGGCAGATCTCGAGCCCTTCAGAAGCAGCGCATATACCCGCTGATTGGTGACGATATTGACGTTGGTCTCGGCATTTTCGCGCAACGGTTTGACGAAGAGAATGCTCGAGCCCTTCTTCGGAACGATCGACCAGCTTTCCGTGTCGCCTGCGGAGATGGTCTCGATCACCTCGGAATTTCCGAGCTGAATCATGGTCGAGACCCCAAGACCCGCGGGGACCGTCACCACGGAGTTATTGTTGAAGGTAATATAGCGAATCCGGGGATCGGCAGCGCTCGCGCCGTTGCACGCAGTGAGTGTCAAAAGCAGAAAAGTTAGGGATACGCGCTTCAACATCAGTTCACCGCGCTGTCGGCCGGCCGCACGTCGGGCAAAGATTCCTGATCCTTGCGGTATTCGGTCACCTGAAATCCGAGGGGATTGTCGAAGCGATATTCGTTTCTGAGCGGCGCCGTCGTTCGACGGTAGCGAACCACTGAAACCCAATGCTCGCGCCGAACCGTGTTGTCCCGTTTCGTCTCGGTGGAGAAGCGAACGGACGCAGTATTCCGATTGAGGAAGGAGACGGACTTTACTGTGACGGCAATGCGTGTGTCGCGGCCGTTCACCTTGTCCTTTGATTGAGGATTGGATGGCTCGAACTCGTGCTTCAGGTCCGCAGATGCTTGACCAGTCGAATAGAGCTGGGCGAGATCATAGTTATCCTTGAGCGCGCGCGGGTCGTAGGTTTCCCGTGCACGGATGTAGCGGACAACGTTTGCCGTATTCAACGCCTCGTTTTCGGATAGATCGCCGGGATTGAGTTTGCGAATGACTTCGACGTATCCCGTCGTCTTGTCGAAGGCGACGAGATACGGCTCGAACTGCTTCAGCGGCAGGAGAAGGTTTAGTGCCGAAACGCTGGCAAGCGCTATGCCACCCGAAACTGCCGCGATTGTCCACGCCAGCTTTCGAGACCGCCGTTCCTTGCGATAGAGCTCAGCTTCCCAGGTCGCTCCCGCCTGCCAGTACTGGTTCAGATCGGGTTTCGGCGGGCCGTCACTATCCGGTGTCGCCGTTGGTCCATTCGCCATGCGGTGATCCCCTTCCTGATTTGCGCGCAAAATAATTATAATGATTTATTAACGCAAGTGCGAATACGGGGAAATTTCCGCGCAATGTCATGTTGAGGGAATGGGCAACCAAATTCTGCGGGCGAACATGAGGTCGGCGACTTCTTACGCAGCACGAATCTTTTCCCGATTGGCCGAATAACTCTCGGGGCCGTGACGCTGACAAGTCGATCTAACCGGGAAGCGGCGGCCGCTTCACCGTTTTGAAGGTGAGTGGGTTTTAGCGAGCACTTCTGGTAATCAAAAACCGAGAAAGGCGGCAGTGCTCTGATATAGCTCAAGAACGTAGTCGAATAGCTCGCCACAGTATTCGACGAACGGCTTAAATAAAACGACCGCCGCTATGAACATGACGAAGCTGAGAGTGCCTCCATTGCCACTCTTCGGACGCGACCTTGTTTCGATCTCTTCATTCGCGCCCTGGGCGGCAATCCAAGCACCGTCGCGACGTCTGCTATCGATGTAGTCGTGGCTATGGCTATCGCGCACCTTGCATCTCCTCGCCCGCCGGAGGAATTATAATTATCAGGATCGCCGACTGAAGGCTACCTAGAACTGGGCGTTCTTTTGGGTCTCGCGCTGGATTGCTCGAGTCCTGGCGCCTGCGACGTCCGCTGAAGTCCGCCGGCCGCGTAATCCTCTCCCCAAAATCTTGAGCCTCCCAGTGAATTGCTTCTGCGCGTATGCCTTGCTCCCTTGCGCGCCGTAGAATGGAGTGTCACCGGCGCCTAATGGGGCGCCTCCAACGATCGCGGCTGCGAAGCTCGGGATAAATCGGAACACGACGATGCCGAGAAGGCAGACGATCACGAACGGGGCGACATAGGACAGCTTGCTGTCGGTCGCATCAGTCGTGGCCGTGCTGATGGCAAGTTCGATCAACTGGTAGAGGAAAGCCAGGAACGCCATCATCAGGATCTGTGTTACGACAAGGTTGGCCATCAGCACGAGCCAGCCGTCCGTGAACCGAAACGTCCAGCGGTAAAGCGCCAGGATGATGAATATCGGCGCCAGGGCGAGCGTGATGAACAACATCAGTTTGGCTGCGAGAATGGCTGCCGCGGCAACYGCGATAAAAATCATGGCAACCACGAAAACAATGGCCCCTATCAGGRCACCCACGAATTCAAAAGTCCCAGTCGCGACCTGTTCGTAGATCTTGCCGGCTGTCTCGAACACCGCATCGAGGATTTTCACCACGCCGGTTGAATCGTCGCCTCCGCCTTCCAGTACACCACCGGAGCCGGCTATCGACTCTATTATAGTGTCGGACACGATATCGGGAATTGTTTGAACGAGTTTGTAGATCGTCGCCGAAAACGCCCCCCAATTGGTTGCCATGTAGTAGATGAAGAACGCCCGACCGAGTTTCCACGCTGCCTCCGGCACGGAAAATCCGTTGCGGCCGGCCAGGATCATGTATCCCCACCAGATTACATAAAGGGTGAGCATCGACCCGAATACGACCTGGACCTGTGACGCAAGACCCTGATAGGCATTGGAGATAAACGTCTCTCCAATGCTATCAAGTTTCTGGAAGATGTCAGAAATGATCGTGGTCGACGTGGCCATCGTGTCTATCCCCGCAGAACGGAGGCGAAGACGTCATTGACCGGCCGTATCGGGCCGCAAAGATCGTCGCCTTCGCTGTAGCTCGAGATCGGCGGGCACGGCACTTTCTTTTCGCCTTTCGTCTGGCAACCGGCGAGCATAGGCAACGCGCTGATTGTCAGGACCACAAGAATCCGCATTTCGCCTCACTGGAATGGGTTGACGTCTTTGTACTGCAGCATTTTCGCGGTTTCCGATTGCTGGGTGAGCCGCAATTGCATTTCGGAATTGAGAGCCGAGACCGCGCCATTGGAAACGCCGATCAACTCGTTGATGGTCCGGGCGGTTTCGAGCTGGATGCGCGTATTGGCGTCGACCGAGCCTTTGACATCCTCCGCAGCGCCGATCTGGCCAGTCACGGACTGCAGCGCTTGCTCGCGCTGCGTCACAGCATTGGATGCCTGCTGCGTCAGCGCCGAAAGCAACGCGGTCGTGTTTACGGAGCCGCTGAAGGCACTGTTGATCGCACCGGTGTCCTCACCCTCGACAACTGCCTTGACTTGCTTGACGAGTTGCAGGCCATTGATCAGCGTCGCGGCGATGTTCTGCGCATCGGATCCAAGCCCACCGAAGGACAATGTGCCGCCATTCATGATGGAGGAGAAGGATGGCGCGGCGGCGATTGACAGGTTGCCGCCGAGACCGGTCGAACTGATACCCATCGTGGCGTCGCGGCTGCCGGAAAGCGCTGTGAGGACTTCCTGAGTCTTGTTCAGGATATCCGTGTTGGTTTTCATGATCTCGCCGGTGTTTTCGGCGTTCTTTTTTGCGATGGCCAGGTTCGTGTTGTCGATTACAGGGATATCGGCGAAAGCTGGTGTCGCGACGATCAGTGCAACTGCGATCGTGGAAAAGAGCTGCTTCATAATTGTCCTCCTATTCCGCCGCTTGTGCGGCGTTTTGAATTTCCGACAGGTTCTTGCTGATGGTTCCGTTCGAGCTCTCGGTAGCGGGCACTTCCTCCGCGGCTTCGGCGGCGAGTCTGGCGCATCTCGGCCAATGGTCGCGAGGAATGCGGACCCGTTCGAGCACGACGGGATCGCAACTATATGGATTGATCTTGCTGTCCGTTTTGACCGATTTGGATGTCTCCGACATTTTGGAGAGTTTCATCTGCATCCGCGCCTGAAGCAGGGCGTTGAACAAGCTATTCACTGCGATCAGGTTGTTCATCATTTCGGCGTTGACGGCGCGCGACTGGGTATTGTCGTCCCAAGCGTCTTGATAGATTTCCGAGGCGCCGGCTGCAGACGACAGCGCATCGATGCGACTATTCGCCTCCTGGATGCGTGCGGCGCTCGTGTTGATTCCGGACGTCGCATTGTTGACAGCGTCGACGGCGGCGGTGTTCGAGCTTCGCGTTGCCTCTGAACCATAGTCGACCGTGGTCTTGAAGCTTGGGGACGAGATGGTCTCAATGTTGGAACCGCCGGCATAAGCGTTGAACCAGCTGTGATTACGCGCCACTTTGCCGGCCCAATTGCTCTGCTCTGCAGCCGTGGATCCGTTATACCAGGAGGCGAGGCAGGCGTAATTGGTCGAGCCGCATTTGTTGACGCCCAGGCCGAGATATTTGACCCCACCCTCGATATTCTCCTCGTTGATGTCGCGGTCGAAGCCCATTCCCTTTCCGGTTCTCTTCGTCAGCTGCATCACGCCTTTGACGCCCGTCGGTGAGCCGGAGCAGGTGGAGATCCCGGATTCTGCATGGGCAACAGCGAGGGCGAGACCGACGGGGACATCGTATTTCTCGGCATAATGCTTGATCAGCGCAACGTTCTTGGCGTCTTCCTTTACGGCCTGCGCCGGCGACCTGAAGAGGCGGCGATTTTTCTCTTTCTGAGAGATGTTGCAGTTGGTGACGGTCTGCTGCTCCAACTGGTCGGTCTGGGTCTTTTTGTCGGTTTCCGAGTGGCTTTGATCTTGCGCGCGTTTCTCCTCGACATCGTCGTCGCGCACCGGAATATCGGCGAAGACGGGCTGAAACGAAGACAGTGCGAATGCAGCGGAGAGAAGATGGAGCGACAGGCTACTCATGGACAGCCCTCGCCGGCTGGTTCCAGTTGCAGAAATACGGCAACCAGGCGCCTGGCTCGTCACCATGCAGTTTGCGGAGCTCCTCGCATTCCCGGACAGTGTCGTGTCTGCCAGAGAGAACTTTCACCAGGTCCGGCATGACGGAGAGATCGAGCCGAGCGATGATCGAATCCTGCGCATGTTTGATCAGGAATGTGCGGCTGGCCTTGTCGGCCTGTTTTATGAAACGGAACTCCTTCTCCGACAGGCCGAACGCTTTACGATAGCTTTC
>NZ_JBFUFF010000117.1:0-16741 GCF_056403555.1 Rhizobium sp. P2_G2 | reverse complement strand
TAAGGACGGTTCGGACAATAAGCGCTACATGTTTCTTGGTGTGATAGTGTAGTTCCACTCCGGATGGAACGGGTCGCCTATGATATTGAGGCTTGCCATCTGGGCATTGGAGACCTTGACGCCCTTTTGGTAGGTGCGGGTGTCGATGGCGCATTCAACCTTGAGGCCGGTCGTTGTCGTGGTTGCGCCGATCAATTCGACCACGGCCATGCGGCTTTCAAGCGGCCGGCCGCGCCAATTCTGGGTGATGTGGCAGAACAGACGGTGTTCGATCTTGTTCCACTTCGAGGTACCGGGCGGATAATGATGGACGTGAAGGAGCAAGCCGGTCTCGTCGGCCAGCTTCTGCAGTTCCAGCTTCCATAGCCTGACGCGTGCGCCATTCGAGCCGCCGCAATCGGCCGTGACGGTCAGTTCGTTTGCCGTGGGATAGCGCTCCCGTCCCATGCGATCGAGCCAGTAGCGGATCGACTGGACGGCGAACTCGGCCGTATCGGCGGTAATGCCCAGGCTGACAAAGCCCGCATTCGCCGTCACATCGTAGACGCCATAAGGCACCACCTTGCCCAGTTCCTTGTCCTCGAAGTCATGTACCTTGACACGGATCGGATCGCCTTTCGGACGATAGTCACTGCCGCCATTCCTATAGTTGCCCACCAGCTCCTTCTTCTTTGTGTCGACCGAGATGACAGGCTGGTCCCTGGCTTGGGCCGCAATCACTCGCGCATTGATGTGCTCGAACTGGGCATTGCGGTCGGGATGGTGCGAGCCCTCGTCGGCCTTGCGGTTGCGCTGACGCGAAAAGCCCAGCTTCACCAATTCCTTGGCCACCGTGTCGGCGCTGATCGGGTGGCCCAGCGCCGTCAGGGCCTCGGCCAGCTTGTCCATACTCTTCGATACCCACAGCAAGGGCCGCTCGGGGTCGCCCAGCGTCGCCGGCTCAACCAGCCGCTTCAGTTCCGGAATAAGCCCCGGATCGAGCGCGCTCACCGCCTTGCGTCCGCCGCCAGCACGCCGAACCTGACCCGGCTCCAGAGGCATGGCATCCAGATCGTCCTGCCCGCGATTGATCGTCGACCGCGCCAGCCCGGTGATCCGAGACACCGCAGCAAGCCCGCCCCAGCCCGCTGTGCTCGCCTCGGCCGCCGCAAACATCCGACGACCGCGCTCATCAAGCGTGCGCCCAACCGTCTCCCAGCGATATCGGATGCTATCCTCGTCGATCATCTCATCGACATACGTCGATTTGAGCCCGACGGGAATCCCAAACCACATGAGTCAATCAGACGCACCCCAGGAAATTCGCGATTCCGTTATTGTTCGGAGAATCCTAAGCAGAGCGTCGTCGAAATGGCGGCGATTGGAAAGGCCCGTCAGGCCGTCCTGTTCGGCCAGCGCCTGCAGCCGGCGGTTTGCCTCTTGCAGCTGCTGTTCTATTGCGATCCGCGCCGATACGTCGCGCAATGTGCCGATAATGCCGTCTGGCTGGCCTGTTTCCTTGTCAATGAGGGCTTTAAGCTGGGCTTCGATCCAGATCCAATGTCCGCTCCTGTGCCGGAAGCGGTTCATGATGGTTCTGCGATCGACACTGCCATTGAGCAGCGACTGGAATGCCAAGGTGACGTAAGGCTCATCCTCCGGATGAACCAGGCTGGCCGGCCTGTCGCCGACGAGCTCTTCCGGCGCGTAGCCGAGAATTTCCCACGAGGCTGGCGAAACATAGGTCCGAACCAGAGCGCCATCGAGTTGAAACACCATGTCCGTGCTATGGTCGGCCAGCAGGCGGTAACGGGTCTCGCTGTCCTGGAGGCGACGTTCGGCTATGACGCGTTCATGGATGTCGCGTCCAACCGAGTGGATCGCAATGACATTTCCATCGGCACTGATCAGGGGCTTGTTCGCCCATGCCATCCAGCGGACGTCGCCATTGGGCAGCACGACCTGGTTCTGATTATCGAGGCCATGCTCTGCGCTGCAGACGTCCTGCAAGTGTCTTTTCACGCCGGCTCGCTCTGCCTCCGGTATGAAGTCGAAAAGGCTTCGTCCGATCATATCCTCAGGCTGCTTGCCGTAGTGGCGCGCATAGGCATGATTGACGAATTGCAGCTCGCCCGCGGGCGTGGCCAGCGAGACGAGTTCCGACTGGCTTTCCACAAGTTCGCGATAGCGGGTCTCGCTCAGCGCCAATTGCTGCTTGGCGGCTTTCAGGGCGGTGATATCGGTGAGGACGGCCAATGAGACCGAGCCGTCCAGCACGCCCGACAGCAGGATGTCGATCGTGCCGCCGTCCTTGCACACCATCTGGTACTCGACATCGTCGCAACGGCCGGTGCGGAAAAATGCCGGCAGGACCTCGCTCACGGCATAGGCGCGCGATTGAGGGGTCAGGAATTCAGAAGATTTGCGGCCGATGACCTCGTCGCGCTCATAGCCGAGTTTTGCAAGCCAGGCGTCGCTGACGGAGATCAACCGGCCCTCGCGGTCGATCGAATGCAGCATTGCGGGGGTGACCTTCATGCGGTGATCGAGGTCGCCTTGAGAGGGCGAAATGGCGGCAGTTTCGATTTTGTTGTCTGGCATTTACGCACCGTCGACCAAGGCTGGTTTTTTCTGGATTCGAATGCCTCGTCTTTTAAAGTAGTGTCCGTTGAAGAATGCTTATTTTGAACCGATTGCTGCTGTTATTGTTAGTAAATTGGAAACATTGACAATAATCATTTGAGCGGGTGGTCAACAACCACGGGCGAAAAATCCCGGCTTTCTTCGCTTGCCATGTAAGACAGTGCCTCGGCCTCCAATTGATCGAGATGCTCGCGGATATGGGCGGCCTCGGCCGGCGAATTGGCGAGTGCTATGGCGCGGTCGAAGGCTTCGCGCGCTTCGCGACTGGCGCCTATTTGTTTCAACAGGCCGCCGCGAACGCCGTGATAATAGAAATAGCCGGAGAGCTGTTCGCCGAGCGGTTCGATAAGCGCTAGCGCCGCAGAAGGACCGTCGGCCTTGCAGACGGCGACCGCGCGGTTGAGCGTCACGACAGGGGAGGGCTGGAGGCGCTCCAGCAGGCGATAGAGCAGTTCGATCTCGCGCCAGTCCGTGTCCTCAGCCTTTGCGGCACGGGCATGCAGTGCGGCAATCGCCGCCTGGATTTGATATGGGCCGGGCTGGCGGTGGCGGATTGCCTTGTCGATCAGCGCCAGCGCCTCGCCGATCAGAACACGGTCCCATTTCGTCCGGTCCTGGTTTTCGAGCAGCACGATCTGGCCATTGCCGTCGAAGCGGGTACGGCGCCGCGAATATTGCAACAGCATCAGCGCCAACAGGCCCATGATCTCAGGTTCGGCCGGGAAGAGTTTCAACAGGATGCGGACAAGCCGGATGGCCTCGTCACAGAACTGGCCTGCATCCGGATTGGAGGCGGCAGAGGAATAGCCTTCGTTGAAGACGAGATAAAGCATCGATGCGACCAGCCCAAGCCGCTCGGCCCGTTCGGCGGCGCCTGGAGTCTCGAAGGCGACGCCCGCGGCAGCGACCTTAGCCTTGGCCCGGGTGATGCGCTGCTCCATCGCCACGTCCTTGACCAGGAAGGCTTTGGCGATCTGTTTCACCGACAGGCCGGCAACGATCCTGAGCGCCAGCGCCACCTGTTGCGTCGCCGGCAGGTCCGGATGGCAGCAGATGAACATCAGCCGCAGGATATCGTCGCGATAATGTGCGCCGTCGAGCCGGTCGGCCATATCGCCCTCGGCGTCGCCGAGTTCGGAAATGGCTTCCTCATCGGGCATTTCGGTGAATTTCGAGCCGCGGCGGATCTGGTCGACGCCGGCATTGCGGCCGACGAAGATCAGCCAGGCCGTGGGATCGCCGGGCGGGCCGTTCCTGGGCCAGCTTTTGAGCGCGCGCAGGCATGCTTCCTGGAAGGCTTCCTCGGCCAGGTCGAGATTGCGGAAATAGCGCAGCAGCGCGCCAAGCGCCTGGGGACGGGCAGCGGTGAAGGCAGCGTCGATCCAGGCGATATCGGTCATGACGAAAAATTCCTCGGTGGATTATAGAGGGCCAGTGGCCGGATTTCATAGGAGCCGGGGCCGGGATGGGCTTCGGCCAGTTCCTTCGACATGGCGATCGCCTCTTCGAGGTTCTCGCACTCGACGACGAAGAAGCCGAGAAACTGTTCCTTCGTCTCGGCAAAGGGGCCGTCGGTGACGAAGTTTTCCTTGCCCGTCTTGCGCAGCGTCGCTGCCGCTGTGGTCGGCATCAACCGCGCCACGGGGCCGAGTCTGCCCTGGGCAGAGAATTTCTCGTTGACGGCCTGAAGACGCGCCATCACCGCGTCGTCCTCTTCCTTGGACCAGTTCCAGACCACCTCTTCGTTGTCGTAGCAAAGAATGGCGTACAGCATCGCGCGCTCCTATCGTGACAGAGGACGCATGATTAGCGGGAATGCCGACAAAGCGGCAGAGAAATTTTCGAATTGGTGGGGCGGCTTGCGAGCGGCGGTGCCGTGATATACATTTAAGGAAACGTATATCAAGGAGACCGACATGAAAGTTGCAAAATGGGGAAACAGTCTTGCGGTGCGTTTGCCCGCCTCGCTGATCGAACGCTTGAATCTCAAAGAGGGGGACGAAGTAACGGTGTCTGCCGCGCCCGAGGGCGAGCTGCAATTTTATCGCAAGCCGACCCGGAAGGAACTGTTGGACAGCCTAGACAAGTTCCGTGGGCGCCTGCCCGCTGATTTTAAGTTCGATCGAGATGAAGCGAATGCCAGGTAAGTTCCTGGACAGCAATATTCTCTTATATTTGATGACGCCCGACGATCGAAAAGCCGATATCTCAAAGCGGCTGTTGGATGAAGGTTGCGTCATCAGCGTCCAAGTCTTGAATGAAGTGGCAAATGTGCTGCGCAGAAAGCACAAGCTGCCTTGGGACGACATCCGCAAATTTCTCGACACAGTGAAACAGCTCGTGGATGTCGTGGATGTCAATCTCGACATCCATCTTCAGGGCATAAGTATTGCTGAGCGCTATGGCTTCGCGATCTATGACTCGATGATCGTTGCGGCGGCTATCAAAACAGGCTGTGAATTCGTTGTGACTGAGGACCTTCAGCATGGCCAATTGATCGATGGGGTGGTCACTGTGTTCGACCCGTATAAATAATTGGCTCACCGCTCGCTCAGCGTCCGCTTCACCGCCTCACTCCAGCCCTTGAGCTTCCCCTTCCGCACCTTCTCATCCATCGCCGGCTCAAAGCTGCGGTCCAGCGCCCAGGCCTTAGAGAAACCTTCGGCATCCGGCCAGACGCCGGCGCGGGAGCCGGCAAGCCAGGCGGCGCCGAGGGCTGTGGTTTCCAATATCTTCGGCCGGTCGACCGGAGCGTCGAGTATGTCGGCGAGCGCCTGCATGGTCCAGTTCGAGGCGACCATGCCGCCGTCGACGCGCAGCACGGTTTCGTGTTCGTCGCTCTTCCAGTCCTTGTGCATGGCGTCGACCAAGTCGCGGGTCTGGTAGCAGACGGATTCGAGTGCCGCACGGGCGATTTCGGCCGGGCCGGAATTGCGGGTCAGGCCGTAGATGGCGCCGCGCGCATCCGGGTCCCACCAAGGCGCGCCGAGGCCGGTGAAGGCGGGCACGAGATAGACGGCCTGGCCGGGATCGGCGGCGGCGGCCAGCTTTTCGGCCTCGTCGGCGGATTTGATGATCTTCAGACCGTCCCGCAGCCATTGCACCGAGGCGCCGGCGATGAAAATCGAGCCCTCCAGCGCATAGGTCGTCTTGCCATTGAAACGATAGGCGATGGTGGTCAGCAGTCGGTTCCTGGACTTGATCATGTCCTCGCCGGTGTTGAGCAGCGCGAAGCAGCCGGTGCCGTAGGTGGATTTCACCATGCCCGGCTTGAAACAGGCCTGGCCGATGGTCGCAGCCTGCTGGTCGCCGGCGACACCGAGGATGGGGATTGCGGCGCCGAACAGCGAAGCATCCGTGACGCCGAAATCGGCGGCGCAATCGCGGACTTCCGGCAGCATATTGGCCGGGATTTCGAGGATTTTCAGCAATTCCTCGTCCCATTTGTTATCGGCGATGTTATAGATCAGCGTGCGCGAGGCATTGGTGGCGTCGGTCAGGAAGGATTTGCCTGATGTCAGCCGCCAGAGCAGGAAGGTGTCGATTGTGCCGAAGCAGAGTTCGCCTCTTTCCGCGCGGGCGCGCAGGCCTTTAACCTTGGACAGCAGCCAGGAAAGCTTGGTGCCGGAGAAATAGGGGTCGAGCAGCAGGCCGGTCTTGCGGGTGAATTTCCCCTCCAGCCCCTTGATCTTCAAGGCATCGCAGAGACGGGCGGTACGGCGGTCCTGCCAGACGATAGCATTGTGCACCGGCTTGCCGGTAGCCCGTTCCCAGACCACCACCGTTTCACGCTGGTTGGTGATGCCGAGTGCGGCGATATCCGTCGCCTTGATGCCGGCCTTGTCGATCGCAGCCTTGACGGCCCAGAGCACGCTTTCCCAGATGTCTTCGGGGTCATGCTCCACCCAGCCGGATTGGGGGAAGATCTGGCGGAATTCCTTCTGGCCGGTGCCGACGGATTGCATCTTGCCATCGAATACGATCGCCCGCGTCGATGTCGTGCCCTGGTCAATCGCCAAAACATAGCCTGCCATCGGATCCTCCCCAATACCGCTGTTCTCCGATTTTCAATCTGAACTCAAAACGAAAGTCAAAGGAAAATAAACGCGCATGCACAGCCGGCTGGGCCGCGAAATTTGACCATCGGGTAAAAAATTGCCTCTTGCGCTTTTTTCCGACTGCGCACAGGCTGTGCCGAATAAGAACGAATAAGAAAACGAGCGATCGCATGACTGGAAGCCTGCGTAACACCATAACCTTCATCCTGAACGACAAGGAGGTCGAACTCGGGGCGATTTCGCCACGGCTGACCTTGCTTGACTGGCTCCGGCTGGACAAGCGCCTGACGGGTTCGAAGGAAGGTTGCGCCGAGGGCGATTGCGGCGCCTGCACGGTGCTGATCGGGCGGCTCGTCGGCGACCAATTGGTTTATGAATCGGTCAATTCCTGCATCCGCTTCGTCGGCTCGCTGAATGCGACCCATGTGGTGACGGTCGAGCACCTGAAGGGCGAGGATGGAATCTTGCATCCGGTGCAGCAGGCGATGGTCGACTGTCATGGCTCGCAATGCGGTTTCTGCACGCCAGGTTTCGTCATGTCGCTGTATGGACTTTGGCTTTCCGAGGACAAGCCGTCGCGAGAGCGGATCGAGCAGGCGCTGCAGGGCAATCTCTGTCGCTGCACGGGCTATGAGCCGATCGTCAAAGCGGCGGAGCGTGCGGCCGAATTGCGCCCCTCGGCGATCTTCGATCCGATCGAACGCGTGCGCAATGCCATCATGGAGACGCTCAGGGCGATCTCGGACCGTTCGACCGTCCATATCACCCATGAGGGCGACGATCTCTATGTGCCGGCCTCGGTCGGCGATCTCACGGATATCCTGGTGCGGCATCCCCATGCCACCGTCGTCGCCGGATCGACCGATGTCGGGCTGTGGGTCACCAAGCAGATGCGGCCGATCAATCCGGTGATTTTCATCGGCGGCTTGGAGGCCCTGCAGACGATCAGCGTCGAGGAGGACGAAGTCTTTGTCGGCGCGGGCGTCACCTATACGCAAGCGCTGAAGACGCTCGTCGGCACGCATCCGGCGCTTGGCAAGCTCATCCCTCGCATCGGCGGTGAGCAGGTGCGCAATATGGGCACGATCGGCGGCAACGTCGCCAATGGCTCGCCGATCGGCGACATGCCGCCGGCACTGATCGCGCTCGGCGCAAACCTGGTGCTGCGCTCGCGTGAAGGGTGCCGCGAACTGCCGCTGGAAGAGTTCTTCATCGATTATGGCAAACAGGACCGGCAGCGGCATGAATTCGTCGAAAGCATTTCCGTGCCCATGCTTCCCAAGGATGCCGAATTTTCGGTCTATAAGATTTCCAAGCGGCGCGATGAGGATATCACCGCCGTGCTGGGCGCCTTCTATTTGCGTCGAGACGCCGACAATAGAGTGGCGGACATCCGGCTCGCCTTCGGTGGCATGGCCGGCATCCCCAAGCGGGCGGCCAATGTCGAGGCCGCTCTCCTCGGCACGGCCTGGACGGAGCTCAACGTCAAGGCCGCGGCGGCTGAACTGGGCAAGGATTTCTCGCCGTTGACGGACTGGCGCGCCACAGCTGACTACCGCCTGCTCGCGGCGAAGAACCTGCTCACGCGGTTCTATCTCGAAACCCAAGGAGTGGAAGCCGAACTCGTTCGCTTTGCCGCAGGAGCAAGCCGATGAACAAGATCGATCTGGTCTTCAAAGCCGAAATTGCCGGCCAGGTGCACAAGGACCTGCGCCATGACTCCGCCCACAAACATGTGAGCGGCGAGGCAGACTATATCGACGATATGGTGGTGCCTGAGGGTACGCTGCATATGGCGGCGGGGCTTTCGGACCGGGCGCATGCCGACATCCTGTCGCTCGATTTGTCCGAGGTTGAAGCCACGCCCGGTGTCGTGCTGGTGATGACTTATGTGGACATTCCCGGCCACAACGACGTTGGCCCGAATCATAAGGACGATGAACCGCTACTGGCCGAAACCCGCATCGAATTCCATGGCCAGATGGTGTTCGTCGTCGTCGCTGAAACGCGCGAGATTGCTCGCGCTGCTGCCCGCAAGGCGAAATTCACTTATCACGACCTGCCGCATGCGACTGACATACTCGACGCCCGCCGGCTCGGCTATAAGCTGGTGACAGATCCGCTGACATTGAAGCGCGGCGATGCGGTCGCAGCGCTGGAAAAATCGCCGCGGCGGATCAAGGGTGCGATGCGCATCGGCGGCCAGGAGCATTTCTATCTCGAAAGCCATATCGCGCTTGCCATTCCCGGCGAAGATGACGAGGTGACCGTCTGGTCTTCGACGCAGCATCCGAGCGAAGTGCAGCATATGGTCGCCAACATCCTGCAGATCCCGGTGCATGCTGTGACGGTCAACACAAGGCGCATGGGTGGCGGCTTTGGCGGCAAGGAAACGCAGGGTAACCAGTTCGCCGCACTGGCGGCGATGGCGGCAAAGCGGCTGAAGCGGGCGATCAAATTCCGACCCGACCGCGACGAAGACATGAGCTTGACCGGCAAGCGCCACGACTTCCTGGCGGAATACGAGGTCGGCTTCGATGACGACGGCCATATCCTGGCGGTGAAGACCAATTATGCGGCGCGTTGCGGCTTCTCCTCCGACCTTTCCGGGCCGGTGACCGATCGGGCGCTGTTCCATGCCGACAATGCCTATTTCTATCCCGACGTCCTCCTGACCTCGGAGCCGATCAAGACCAATACGGTGTCCAACACCGCCTTCCGCGGTTTCGGCGGGCCGCAGGGGCTGGTGGGCGCCGAGCGGATCATCGAGGAGATCGGCTATGCGCTGGGCGTCGATCCGCTCGAAATCCGCAAGCGCAATTTCTATGCGATCGACGGCGACGAGCGTTGCTTGACGCCGTATCACCAGAAGGTCGAGGACAACATCATCCACCGCATCGTTGCGGAACTGGAGGAAAGCTCTGACTATCAGGCGCGGCGCCAGGCGATCATCGACTTCAACAAGACGTCGAAGGTGATCCGCAGGGGCATCGCGATGACGCCGGTGAAGTTCGGCATTTCCTTCACCTTCACGCCGTTCAACCAGGCAGGGGCGCTCGTGCATGTCTATCAGGACGGCTCGATCCATCTCAACCACGGCGGCACGGAGATGGGGCAGGGGCTCTACACCAAGGTGGCGCAGGTTCTGGCCGATGAATTCCAGATCGATGTCGACCGAGTGAAGATCACCGCGACGACGACAGCCAAGGTGCCGAATACGTCGGCGACCGCCGCGTCCTCCGGTTCGGACCTCAACGGCATGGCGGCTTATGACGCGGCGCGGCAGATCAAGGAACGATTGCTGGCCTTCGCCGCCGAGAAATGGAGCGTGCCGGTTTCCGACATCGCCTTCCTGCCCAATCGGGTGCGGGTCGGCGACGAGGAAATTCCGTTCCCGAGTTTTATCAAGCAGGCCTATATGGCCCGCGTGCATCTCTCGGCCGCCGGCTTCTATAAGACGCCGAAAATCCATTGGGATCGCGCCAAGGGCATGGGCCGGCCGTTCTTCTACTATGCCTATGGCGCATCGTGCTCGGAAGTATCGATCGACACTTTGACGGGCGAATACCAGATCGAACGTACCGATATTCTCCACGATGTCGGCAAGTCGCTCAATCCGGCCATCGACAAGGGGCAGGTGGAAGGCGCTTTCCTGCAGGGTGTCGGTTGGCTGACCACGGAGGAACTCTGGTGGGACGACAAGGGCAGGCTCCGGACGCATGCGCCCTCGACCTACAAGATTCCGCTGGCCTCCGATCGGCCGCGTATCTTCAATGTCGATCTGGCTGAATGGTCGGTCAACAAGGAGATGACCATCGGTCGGTCCAAGGCGGTCGGCGAGCCGCCGTTCATGCTCGGCGTGTCTGTGCTGGAAGCGCTATCCATGGCGGTGGCTTCGGTGGCGGATTATCGCGTCTGCCCGCGGCTCGATGCGCCGGCGACGCCCGAGCGGGTGCTCATGGCGGTGGAGCGGATGCGGGTGGCGTGACGGCTGTGCTCGCGGTTTACCCTACGGCGAAGGACATTTCTTCATGACCTTCGAAACCTTTCTCTCCCGTCCCGGCGAAAAAGTCCTTATCGACATCACCCGCACGCGTGGCTCGACCCCGCGTGAGACCGGTACGTTCATGCTGATCAACCGCGACAGCCAATGGGGCACGATCGGCGGCGGGCATATGGAATTCGAAGCGGTCGACACCGCCCGCGCCATGCTGGCCGGCGGCCGGCGTGACGCCTTTCTCGACATCACGCTTGGGCCGGATAGCGGCCAGTGCTGTGGCGGCCGGGTCGAGCTTTTGCTCAAGTGGGTCGACGAGGCGGTGATTGCCGCACTCAAGGCGCGGCTTGACAAGCAGGTTAAAGACTATCCGGACGTTTATCTCTTCGGCGCCGGCCATGTCGGCCGGGCGCTAGCGATTGCCTTGCAGGCTTTGCCATTGCATCTCACCATCATTGAGACCCGGCAGGAAGAACTGGACCAGTTGACCATCGACGTGCCGCGGCGGCTGTCGGCGATGCCGGAGGTGGCGATCCACGACATTCGTCCAGGCGGCGCGGTGGTGATCATGACGCATGATCATGCGCTGGATTTCCTCATCGGTGCCGAGGCATTGAAACGCAGTGACCTCGCCTATATCGGCATGATCGGTTCGAAGACCAAGCGCGGCGTGTTTGCCAGTTGGCTCAAGCGAAACGACGAGGACGAAGCGGCGATCGAGCGGCTGGTGCTGCCGATCGGCGGCACGGCGATCAAGGACAAGCGGCCGGCGGTGATCGCTGCACTCGTGGCAGCGGAATTGCTGGTGGCGTTGCTCGGAGATTGACCGATATCGGGCGGCAGGCCGGGACAAGCTCGTACCGATAGCCTTTGCAAAACCCATTTCGACCGGAGAATGCGTGTGACGCTTGCCGCCGCGGAAAGCCAGGCTTCCGCCCTCGCGAAGCTCGAGGAACTGCTCAACAAGACAGCCGTCGCCTATGACACGATGGTGGCGCGAGGCGCCCCGCCGCCGGTGCTGAAGCTGATCCGCGCCAATCTCGTGCAGCTTCATCTCCGTCTTGGCGAGCACTATCTCGCTGCCGGCCAGTGGCAGGCTGCCGTCGACAGCGCCCGGCAGGTCGAGGTTTTTTCGGCAGATGACAGCGACGCCGCAATGCTGGCCGCCCGCGCGCTGCTATCGGCCAACCAGACGGCGCAGGCTCTCGATGTGCTGGAGAAGGCAACTGTCGCGCATCGCGACGATGCGCCGATCCAGTCGCTCATGGCACAGGTTTATGTCAATAGCGGCCGACCGGCCGACGCGATCGTGCCGTTTCGCCGGGCGCTTGGCGCGCAGCCGAACGATGCGGTTCTGATGGCCGGACTTGCTAATGCGCTGGCGCTTGCCGGTCGGACAGGCGAGGCACTGATCACTTATCGCGGTGTGCTGGCGCTCAAGCCGGATGATATCGACCTGCTTTCCCGCTATGCCTATCTTGCCAATGATGCGGGCGCGTTCGACGAGGCGCGCGAGGCGCTGATACGGCTCACGCAATTGCAGCCTGGCAAGGGCCTGAACCACCGGCTGTTCGGCAAACTGCATCTTTATGTCGCCGATGATCCGCACATCACCCGCATGCAAAGCCTGCTGGTCGGTGCCGTCGGCGATGATGCGCGCGAACTGCACTTCGCGCTGTTCAACGCATATGAGACGCTCGGCGACTTCGATCGGGCTTTTGCCCATCTCAAGGCAGCAAACGATATCCGAAGGAGCCAGGTGAACTACCGGCCTGAGCTGTTCGCAGCGCTGTTCACCAATATCCAGTCGGCCTTTGCGACGGTGGACCGATCACGGATTGCGGCGTCTCCATACAGCGAAAGCCCGATCTTCATCATCGGCATGCCGCGCTCGGGCTCGACGCTGGTTGAACAGATTCTCGACAGCCACCTCCATGCCTCGGCGGCAGGGGAGACATCCGCCTTTGCGGCGCTGGTCGAAAAGCATTTCCTCGAGCGTGACCTGACCTATGATCTGCGCCTGTTGGGTGACACGCGGGCGCTAGCGGCGCTTGGCGAGGCGTATTTTGCCGAGATCGGCAAGCATGCGGATCTCGGCCGGCGCACCGTCGACAAATATCTCACCAACTTCATGTCGGTCGGCATCATCAAGGCGGTATTTCCGAAGGCACGGATCGTGCACTGCCGCCGCAATCCCCTGGCCAATTGCTTTTCCGCCCATGCCAGCCATTTCGACACGACGGGCCTGGCCTTCAAGGCCGATATGGAGGAAACGGCGCGTTACTACGTGCGCTATCATCGCCTGATGCAGTTCTGGAAGGCGATGTTCGGTGACGATATCCTCGATCTGTCCTACGAACAATTGACGCTCGACCAGGAGGCCCAGACACGTCGGCTGCTCGACTATTGCGGGCTTGATTGGGACCCGRCCTGCCTCGACTTTCACAAGAACGACAGGGTCGTGAAAACCGCGAGCTACATGCAGGTGCGCCAGCCGATCTATAGCGGCATCGACCGGCGGACCGGGAATTATCTCGCTCATCTCGAGCCGATGGTCCGGGTGCTGCAGGACGCCGGCTTGATGTAACCGGCCTATTTCGACTTCTTCGCCGCGCTGCTTTGCGGGAAGTGCTCGGTGGCGGCCATTTGTACCCAGTCATGCTTCGACTGCTCGAAAATTGATTTGGCGGGAGCCAGGCTCTTGGGATCGGCCAATGCACCGACCGCGACCGCGATCATGGACGGCAGGTTCTCGGCCTGCCAATAGACCGTCGAGCCGCAGTTCGGGCAGAAGTAGGAATGGACTTTTCCGCCACTCGTGGCTTCTCGCGTGAATGCCTTCGCTGTTCCAGAGACTGTGACGGCCTCGGTGGCATAGAAAGCGCCAACACCGAACGGCGCACCAGTCCTCCTTTGGCAGTCAAGACAGTGACATGCGACGACCATTTTCGCTTGTCCTTGAAGCTCTACGGAGAGCGCGCCGCAAACGCATCGAGCATTACACATTGAAAATCCTCCATTTTGTGGGGTGAGATGAGGTTGAGATTGTAAATCGCGACCCCGCCGGCTGGCAGGCCCGGTTATGTTGGATCGCGGGGTGTTTGAAAGCAGAGGCCAGGGTCGATAAAATCCCCGCGAATCCTTTGCGCCGACCGTCAAAATGTGGTCATGATTTCAGCGATCGGGAGAAAACGGGGAACGGAATGTATGAATATGCGATAGCCTGGGAATGGCTCGCTTTCGCGGTGCGCTGGCTGCATGTGGTGACCGCGATCGCCTGGATCGGCTCGTCTTTCTACTTTATCGCGCTGGATCTCGGCCTCGTCAAGCGCCCAGGTCTGCCGCCCGGCGCCTATGGCGAGGAATGGCAGGTGCACGGCGGCGGCTTCTACCATATCCAGAAATATCTGGTGGCGCCGGCCAACATGCCAGATCACCTGACCTGGTTCAAATATGAGAGCTATTTCACCTGGCTGTCCGGTTTCGCCATGCTGGCCGTGGTTTATTATGGCGGTGCCGATCTGTTCCTGATCGACCATCACGTGCTCGACATTTCCGTGCCTGTGGCGATCATCATCTCCATCCTGTCGCTGTCGGTCGGCTGGATCTGTTATGACCTGCTGTGCAAATCTCCGGTCGGCAGGAACACCTGGGGACTGATGGCGATCCTCTTCGTGCTCCTGGTGATCATGGCCTGGGGCTATACCAAGGTGTTCACCGGCCGCGCCGCCTTCCTGCATCTCGGTGCCTTCACCGCGACGATCATGTCGGCCAATGTGTTCTTCATCATCATTCCCAACCAGAAGATCGTCGTCGCCGACCTGATCGCCGGCCGCACGCCCGATCCGAAATATGGTGTGATCGCCAAGCAGCGCTCGCTGCACAACAATTATCTCACCCTGCCGGTGATCTTCTTCATGCTGTCGAACCACTATCCGCTGGCATTCGGCACTGAGTTCAACTGGGTCATCGCCGGGCTGGTGTTCCTGATGGGCGTCACCATCCGCCACTGGTTCAATACGGTCCATGCGCGAAAGGGCAAGCCGAATTGGACCTGGGCGGTCACGGCCATTCTTTTCGTCCTGATCATGTGGCTGTCGACCGTGCCGAAAGTGCTGACGGGCGAGAAGGATGCGGCACTTTTCCCGACCTTCCAGCGTTTCAAGGACGATGCGCATTTCGCCAAGGTGGTCGATACGATTTCAGGGCGCTGTTCCATGTGCCATGCCGCCGAACCCGCCTATGAAGGCATTGCGCGGGCGCCGAAAGGCGTCATGCTCGATACGCCGGACAATATCGCCACGCATGCGCGCGAAATCTATATCCAGGCCGGCCGCAGCCATGCCATGCCGCCCGGCAATGTCACCGATGTGACGGACCAAGAACGCAAGCTGATCACGGCATGGTATGAAAGTGCTGTCAGYGGAGAGACGACACGATGACATCGACATTACTGCGCGGCCGCCTCCTGTCCTTCCGGCGGGAGCCAAAAGACATGAGCGACGACGGCAGCTATCTCTATATCGAGGATGGCGCGCTGATCGTCGATGACGGCGTGATTTCGGCTGTCGGCGACTATGCCGAAGTGAGGACGTTGGTGCCCGCTGACGTCGAGATAATCGACCATCGCCCGCACCTGATCATGCCGGGTTTCATCGACACGCATATCCATTTTCCGCAGATGCAGGTGGTCGGCTCCTATGCCGGCAGCCTGCTTGAATGGCTGAACACCTATACATTCGTCGAGGAGCAGCGCTTTGCCAATGCAGCGCATTCGGCGCGGATCGCGGCAAAGTTCTATGACGAACTGATCCGCCACGGCACGACGACGGCGGTGGCCTATTGCTCGGTCCACAAAGTGTCGACCGAAATGTTCTTCGCCGAGGCGATGCGGCGCAATATGCGCATGCTGGGCGGCAAGGTGATGATGGATCGCAACGCGCCGGAAGGCCTGCGGGATACGCCTCAGACCGGCTATGATGAGACGAAGCAAGTGATTGCCGACTGGCACGGCAAGGGCCGCAACCATGTCGTCATCTCGCCGCGCTTCGCCATCACCTCGACGCCTGAGCAGATGGAAGCATCGCGGGCGCTGGCGAAGGAATATCCGGACCTGCATATCCAGACGCATCTCTCCGAGAACCACGCCGAGATTGCCTATGCGTGCGAACTCTATCCTGACGCATGCGACTACACCGACATCTACGCTCGATACGACCTGCTCGGGCCGAAAAGCCTGTTCGGCCATTGCATCCATCTCTCCGACCGGGAGGCCGATGCGATGAGCGAGAGCGGCTCGGTGGCGGTATTCTGCCCGACGTCGAACCTCTTCCTTGGCTCCGGCCTGTTCGGGTTGAAACGGCTGTCGCAGCGGGAAAAGGCTGTGAGGGTCGCCGTGGCAACCGATATCGGCGGAGGCACGTCCTATTCCATGCTCCGGACGTTGGACGAGGGCTACAAGGTGCTGCAGTTGCAGGGCGAGCGGATGACGCCGTTCGAGAGTTTTTATCGCATGACGCTCGGCAATGCCTTGGCGCTCGGTCTCGAGGACAAGATCGGCACGCTTGAAATTGGTTCGGATGCGGACCTCGTCGTGCTCGATGCGCGCTCGACGCCAGCCATGGCGTTGAAGATGGAGGCGGTGAAGATGCTCGCAGAAGAACTGTTCCTGATGCAGACCATGGGCGATGATCGGACGATTGCCGAAACCTATGTGGCGGGAAGGGCGGCGAAGAGCGGAATTTAGGCGCGTTGAAAACCGATGTGTCGATGTGTATATTCAAGGAGATTTATACACATTGGAGGCCGCGATGCGAACGAATATCGATATCGACGAAGGCTTGTTGCGGGAAGCAATGGCTTTGACAGGCCAAAAAACCAAGAAAGCGGTGGTTGAAGAGGGGCTCAGACGTTTGATCCGCACCGAACGGCAGAGCAACGCCATCGACGCGATGTGGGGCTTGGGCTGGGAGGGCGACCTCGAAGAAATGCGGACGGATAAGGAGCGAGAGCCCGTTGAATGATTGCGGTGGACTCGTCTGTTCTCATCGATATGTACCGGCAG
>NZ_JBFUFF010000116.1:0-17116 GCF_056403555.1 Rhizobium sp. P2_G2 | reverse complement strand
TTGGAAAACTGCTCGAAGCGCATGCCGCCACCGGGCTTCGCCTCGATGCCGAGGCTTGAGAACCAATGTTCCCAGGCGCCTGGGCGCGAGGCCATTTCTATGCGCGGCAGTGCGAGCAGCGCCTCGGCCGAGCCTATCGGATTGCGGGCGAGGAAATCCGGGCTGGTGACCGGCACAACGTCTTCATGCATCATGAACTGGCAATCGGCCCCGGGCCAATCCGGCTGGCCGATATGGATTGCCGCGTCGATACGCTCGGCGACGAAATCGAAGCGCTGGATGCGAGTGGCGAAGTTGATGATGATCTTCGGATGTTTTTTGACGAAATCCGGAATGCGCGGCATCAGCCAACGGGTACCGAAAGTCGGCAGGATGGCGAGGCTCAAGCGATTTTCCTCGGCGTTCGACATCGCATCAAGGGAAAGCTGGCGGATGCGGCGCACGACGTCGGATATGCCTTCCGCATAAGCCTTGCCGGTCTCCGTCAGTTCGACGCCGCGGCCGTTGCGGTGGAAAAGACGGACGCCGAGTTGCTCTTCGAGCAGCGCGATCTGGCGGCTGATCGCGCCCTGCGTCAGCGACAGTTCGGTGCCGGCGGCGGAAAAGCTGCCGAGCCGCGCCACGGCATCGAAGGCCGCAAGCGCGCCGGTGGATGGCAGGAGACGTCTTTGCGTGAGTGACATCGGATATTCCTAAAGCTGATATCGCGGGGAGTAAATATGGTTTGCCTCCCGCAATGAAGAGCGACACTATAAGCTTGAAACAATGAGGATGCCGCCGTGAGCAACAAAACCGCGCCCTTCGCCTGGGACGACCCCTTCCTTCTCGACGACCAGCTTTCCGAGGAAGAGCGGATGATCCGCGATTCCGCACAGGCTTTCGCCGAGGCCGAACTACAGCCCAGGGTGCAGGACGCCTATCTCGAGGAAAAGACCGATCCGGGCCTCTTCCGCCTGATGGGCCGCGCCGGCCTGCTCGGCGTGACGCTGCCGGAGAAATATGGCGCCGCGGGCGCGAACTATGTCTCCTATGGGCTGGTGGCGCGCGAAGTGGAGCGGGTCGATTCCGGCTATCGCTCGATGATGAGCGTGCAGTCGTCGCTGGTCATCTATCCGATCTACACCTATGGCTCCGAGGAGCAGCGCGACAAATATCTGCCCGGCCTTGTTTCGGGGGAACTGATCGGCTGTTTCGGCCTGACCGAGCCGGACGCCGGCTCCGATCCAGGCGGGATGAAGACCCGCGCGGAAAAGATCGAGGGCGGCTATCGGCTGCGCGGATCGAAAATGTGGATTTCCAATGCGCCGATCGCCGACGTCTTCGTCGTCTGGGCCAAGTCCGAGGCGCATGACGGCAAAATTCGCGGCTTCGTCCTCGAAAAGGGCATGAAGGGTCTGAGCGCGCCAAAAATCGGCGGCAAGCTGTCACTGCGCGCATCGATCACCGGCGAGATCGTGCTCGACGGCGTCGAAGTGGGCGAAGACGCGCTTCTCCCCGGCGTCTCCGGTCTGGCCGGACCGTTCGGCTGCCTCAATCGCGCCCGCTACGGCATTTCCTGGGGCGTGCTGGGTGCCGCCGAGGACTGCTGGCATCGTGCGCGGCAATATGGCCTCGATCGCCATCAGTTCGGCAAGCCGCTGGCCGGCACGCAGCTTTTCCAGAAGAAGCTCGCCGATATGCAAACGGAAATCACGCTTGGCCTGCAGGGATCTTTACGCGTCGGCCGGCTGATGGACGAGGGCAAGATGGCGCCGGAGATGATCTCGATCGTCAAGCGCAATAATTGCGGCAAGGCACTCGACATCGCCCGCCAGGCCCGCGACATGCATGGCGGCAACGGCATCCAGATCGAATACCATGTCATGCGCCATGCCCAGAACCTCGAAACCGTCAATACCTATGAGGGAACGCATGACGTGCATGCGCTGATCCTCGGCCGGGCACAGACAGGAATCCAGGCGTTCTTCTGAACCGATTTTGCGCATTCGGCATATTTTTGAGAATTATTGAAGCGTGCGGATGAGAAAATCCGCACGCTTTTTTCGTTTTTTAAGAAAAATATTTTCTATAAATAAAGTAGATTTTCTTTTGGAACCCATTATCATGGCCAGCGGTTAAGGGACGAATCTGCTGGAGGCCAGGATGGCGAAAACGGAAGTGGCGGTGCTCGGCGCCGGTTTCTCGGCGACGGCGACGGTCATCAACCTGCTCGAACAACTGCCGCCGGAAAAGTCGGTCGCTATCGCGGGTGCGGATCGCAGCTTCGGGCTCGGCACGGCCTATTCGACCAGTGATGACGGTCATCGCCTGAATGTCTCGGCCGCCCGCATGAGCCTGTTTGCCGACCGGCCGAACCATCTCGTCGAATGGCTTCATGCGGAAGCCCTGCCCTTCGGGCCTGAAGCCTTCGTGCCGCGCAAGATTTATGGCCATTATATCCGGGATACATTGTCGAAAGCGCTGCAGCAGAAGGACAACCGCACCCGCGTGACCTTTCTCGATGCCGAGGCTATCGATTGCGAGCGGCTCGACCCTGAGGAACAGGTCTTCCATCTCGGCAATGGCCACCGCATCGAGGCGAACCACACCGTTCTCTGTCTGGGCGGCACGCCGGCCGGCCTGCCGATCCCGGTCGACGCCGTCGATGCCGCGGCACGTCCCCATATCTCGGTCAACGCTTGGGGCGACAACTGGCTCGAACGCGTCGACCCGCAAGCGACGATATTCATGCTCGGCTCGGGCCTCACCATGATCGACCAGGTCCTGTCGCTGACGCGGCAGGGTCATGAGGGCAAGATCCATGTGCTGTCGCGCCATGGACTGACGCCGCTTCCGCATGTCGTGCCGCGCAGCCATCCGACCGAGCCGGTGCTGACGCCGGGCGGCCATGCTCTCAGCGAAATGCTGCATATCCTGCGGCGAGAGACGCGTGATGCCCCCGACTGGCGCGCGGTTATCGACGGGCTTCGGCCGGTGACGCAAACGGTGTGGCAGAAGCTAACGGCCGAGGAGCGCCGGCGCTTCTTCCGCCATGCAAATGCCTGGTGGAGCGTTCACCGCCATCGCATGGCACCGGAGATCGCGGCGGCTTTCCATGCGCTCGAAACGAGCGGCCAGGTCGAGGTGCATGCCGGCTGGCTGCAGTCGATCCGTGAATATCAGGGCCAGGCACGTATTGCCTACAAGGATCGGCATAGCGGCACGTTGAAACAAGTGTCAGCGGCGCGTTTCATCAACTGCACCGGCATCGAGAAATGCTCGATCTCGAAAGTGCCGCTGCTGAAGAAGATGTCGGCCAAGGGCATGATCGCCGCCGACCCGCTCGGTCTCGGCCTGGCGCTGACGCAACAGTCCGAGCTGATTTCGTCCGATGGGGCGACGGTCAGCAATGCCTATGCGATGGGGCCGATGGCGGTGGGGCAGTTCTTCGAGATCTTTGCCGTGCCGGACATTCGCGTGCAGGCGAAGAAGGTGGCAGAGAAGATCGCGCTGGCAGCTTGAGGGCCAGCGCCCTCGCCTCAATCTCCCCAAACGCCAAACGGCTTCTCCAGCAAGCCCTCATCCACATCGATCCCCAGCCCCGCCCCGTCCGGAATGCCCATGCGGTTGTTCCAGGTCGGCGGCGCATTCCTGGCGGTCTTGACCGTCACCCATTCATGGAAGGCGATGGTGTGTAGCCGGCGCTCGACCGGTGTTGACAGCGACAGATGCGCCATTGCCGCCGTGTCGATTTCCGCCCCGCCGGTATCTTCCACCGTCACCATGAGACCGAGATCGACGGCGACGTCGCGCAGTTTGCGGGTGTTGGAGACGCCGCCGAGGCGGGAGATTTTCAGCGTGATACCTTCAGCAGCGCCCTTGTGGTGGATTTCCAGGAGGTCGGCGAGGCTCTGCACCGACTCGTCGAGCACCATCGGCTTGCCGAAGGATCTACGGATCGACAGGTTGTCGTCGATGGTCATGCAGGGCTGCTCGAAGACATAGTCGATGTCACGCGTCGCATCGGCGAATTGGCGCGCCTGAAACATCGTCCAGCCGGCATTGGCGTCGCAGAAGATCACCGTGCCTTTCGGCACCGCCGCAGCGACCGCCTCGACGCGTTCGATATCGCCGCGGACATCGCCGCCGACCTTGACCTGGATGCGGTCGACACCACCAGTCGTCAGACGGACGGCATGCTCCGCCATGCTGTCGGGCGTGCCATGGGTGACGACGCAATAGACCGGCGCCGTCTCGCTTTCCTGGCCGCCCAGGAAAGTGACGAGCGGCATGTTGGCCGCACGGGCGGAGAGGTCGCAGGCCGCCATGTCGATTGCCGATTTGATGTATGGATGGCCCTTGAATACCGTGTCCATCAGGCGGCCGAGCGTAGCGAGCCCGCGCGGGTCGAGGCCGATCAGATGCGGCGCGATCTCGGCGATGCCCGCCCGGGCGCCGGAAGCGAAGGCGGCCGAGTAGAAGGTGCCGAGCGGCGCCATTTCACCCCAGCCGGTGACGCCGTCATCAGATGTGATGGAGACGATGAGCGAATCGAAGCAATCCGCGACCCGGCCCTTCGACATGCGATAAGGGCCATCGACGAAGGGCTGGATAGAGTGGAAAGCGCGTATCGACCGGATCTTCATCATGTCCCCCACAGGCGATTATGTATAGTCATAATCGATGCTAGGACGATCGCGCCAGCAAGACAAGCCGGTTTGCGAGGGACGTAAAAAAATCCGGACCCTGGTCAGGGCCCGGGCGCCAACGGGGCGGAATCTAGGGAGGGGAGAACAAGCTACGCCCGAACAGCACGCCATCCGGATGTCGCCGGGTAGAACGGTTCAGAAGAACCGATAGGCATAAAGCGAAAGAGGCGCAGGACGGTCAGCTGCATCGTCTGCGCAGAGCGACGCCACCAACGTCTTGGACGGAGTAGCCTTGGAATCGGAGACGGCCGTATCCTTGACGGGCCGGACAAAATCCTGCTTGGGGAAGAAGAAGCCAAGGGTAAATCCGTTCATGCTCATCATCGTCGCGCTCCTCGCGGATTCGTTAACAACCCCATAATGCATCCTTTGTCTATAAAATCAATAGACAAAATTTGACGAGCCGAAAGGCCATTGGATTTCGGAAACCTTGTCCTCAAACTGGCCGGCACGAACACACCCCAAGGCTAGTGGAGGCGGGCCTTCGGCGATTCCCGAAACCGGGGGCTGCTTATGTTTACACCGGCCTGGCAGCCGCTTATAGGAATAGCATCAATCAGGCTTCGGCCGGACCATGTGAAGCAGCCCATGATCGTATCGCATCAGCATAAACTGATCTTCCTGAAGCCGCGCAAGGTTGCGGGCACGTCCTTCGAGATCGCGCTTTCGAAATACCTTACGGAAGACGACATTATCTCGCCGATCGCACGGGCTGACGAGAAAATCCGGCAGCGTCTTGGCTATACCGGGCCACATAATTTCAATTTCGCCTTTGCCAAGCTGTTCCTCAAACACCCCGACGACATATTCAAGCCGTTCGGAGTCACACCGCCGACGAAATTCTACAACCACATGTCGGCGCGGCTGGCGAAGTGGTATCTGCCGGCTGACGTCTGGCGGGATTACCGGAAAATTTCGCTCGTCAGGAATCCCTGGGAGCGCACGGTGTCGCTGTTCTATTTCCGGAACAAGGGTGAGCAGGACATTTCCAAATTCACCCCCTTCTTCCGCAAGAACACCTTCTACCTCGATACGAATTACGCCAACTACATGGTTGGTGGCGAAAACGTCATCGATTTCTTCATCCGCTGCGAAAATTTCGAAGAGGACATGCGCCGGCTTGAAGGCGAGATGCCGGCTCTCGCGGGCCTCTGGGATGCATTCAAGGGCGTCAACGCCAAGGGCGGCACCCGCGACAAGACGTATACCCGCCAGCAGATTTTCGAGGCCAACCCCGAGATCAACGCAATGGTCGAGAAGCACAATGCCTGGGAAATCGAGAAGTTCGGCTACCGGCTTTAAGGGCTGATCTGCCTGCGGATCTACTTCCGCCTCATGCAGCGGAAGAACTTGCCCTCTGGTCGGTGACTACATTGGCGGCTTCGACTGACGTCATGATATGCCCTGCGACCGCTTTGGCGTGCTCGGAGACCTGCGGCAGGCCCATGAGTTCGCCGAAGGTGCCCCGCGCCAGAGGGCCGGCAATATAGAGGCCTTCCACCGGACGATCGGCCTGATCGAGTGCGCGCGAGCCCTCGTCACAGGCAATGCCAAGCCGGGCTGGATCGGCGTGGATGAGACCCTCGGATGCCAACCGGGACAGGAAGGGCTGACTGTCGAGGATGCCGCCATGTGCCGGGCCGGTGGTGACCACGACGGCGTCGAAATCGCGCACCCGCGTGCCTCGTCCATGCCCCAGCCTGAGCGCCGCCCGGATGCGGCCTTCATGATAGGACACAGCGGCAACCGAGGCGGCGAGGATCTCGAGGCGGCCGGTCAAAACCGCGGCATCGATAGCGTTCTCCACCTGTGGCGCGATGCGGAACCGGTGCACGTCCCAGAACGGCCTGAGATGCCGGACCACGCGGCGACGCTCGGCCACCGGCAGGTTCCGCCAGATGGTGAAAGCCTGGGCTCGCACCGCATCGAGCACGGCATGCCAGGAGACGTCGAAGACGGCAGCTTGGCGGATCGCCTCGCGGATTCGCCGGGTAAGCAACCGTGCCGAAAGGATTGGCCGCGTAATGAAATCGCCGTGCTGCTCCTGGATTTTCAGCGGATGGCCGCGTGATCTGAGCCCGCGTCGCGAGATGGCCGTGATCGGCCCCTTGTGACCATCCGCCGTCAGCGAGGCGATCACGTCGGCCGAGGTCAGGCCATTGCCGACCACCAGCACCGAATCGCTTTCGCGGATCGATTTCAGTGCGTTCGGCACGGTTGGATCGGGAACAAAACGCGGATGGCCTTCGAGGATCGAAGCCAGCATCTTCGGTGCTGCGGGCGACGGATGGCTGGTGGCGATGACGACGATGTCGGCGTCGAGTGCGTCGCCTCCGTCGGCGGTGATCCGCCAGCCCTCGTTCGTCCGCTCGATCGCGGAGACGAGCCCGTGCCGATGCTCGATCCGGCCCTTGTCGACAAAGGGCTGGATCTGGGCGTTGACATAACTGCCGAAAACCTGCCGGCGAGGATAAAGCTGGCCATCGGCGGCACGCGCATCGGGATCGCCGGCGACGGCGTCGGTGGCTTCAACCCAGTCGACAAAATGGTCCGGAAAGGCGGGATCGATGGTCATCTTCACCGCCGGAACGTTGATGCGATGCACCGGATCGGCTGTGTCATAGGCCAGGCCTGCGCCGAGTTTCTGGCGCGGTTCGAAGACGACGATGCGCGCCGCTTCGGCCGGCAGGTGCGAGGCGAGGTGCCAGGCGACAGCTCCGCCGGTAAACCCACCGCCGACGATCGCAACGACGCGCCCGGAGAATGGGTTCAAAGTCGACGCGAAAGGTCTGTCTTTTGTCGGCACCATGGTCTCCCTCGGCGTGAATTGAGAGGATATGTCAAGTTCGGCAATCGTGCCACTGCTCTCTCGATTCAGCGAAAGAGCGTGCAGGAATTCACAAAACATATTGTCTATAATTTTTATTGACAATATGGATTTTGCGACTACTTTGCCTCTATGCCCGCATCGCCAGCGGGACGTGATCGATGAACGACAAGACGGAGACAATCATGACCATCGTCCAGAACGCCGCTTCGTTTCCCATCGAAGGTGCGATTCGCGCGCCGCATGCCGACGCGGCGGCCGTCAAACGGGCCATGCGCAGCATGGCGGGCGGCGTTTCTGTGATTACGGCAGGCCGCGGCGACGAACGCACCGGTGCCACGGTGACTTCGGCAACGGCCCTTTCGATGGACCCGCCGACCATGATCGTCAACATCAACAAGAGTTCGTCGACCTGGCCGGTGATCAGCCGCTATGGACATTTCTGCGTCAACATCCTCGCAGAAGACCATCAGGATGTCGCCAACCGTTTCGCCGGCATCGGCGGTATCAAGGGCACAGCACGCTATGATGGGGCGCGCTGGACGACGCTGGTCAGCGGTGCGCCAGTCCTGTCGGAAGCGTTGGCAGCGATCGATTGCGAGGTCGAAGAAATCATCGAACGCCATAGCCATGCGATCATTCTCGGCCGGGCACTGGCAACGATTTCCGGCGCGGGCCAATCGCTGATCTATGCGAATGGCGCTTATCGCAGCTTCTCGCTGGACTGAAAGTTTTCGCTTACGAAGCGACCTTCTGACGAAGCAGATCGGCCTCGGGCTGCGCGGGATTGTCCGCGATCAGGTGCTCGAGGCTCATATTGTCGAGGATTTCTGCGACGGCGTCGCGCACCTCGGTCATGGAACGGCGCACAAGACAGGTGTCCGGATCGATGCAGTCGTCGCAGGCTTCGTAAGCCGTGCGGCTGGCGCAGCGGATTGGCGCCAGCGGACCGTCGATGACGCGGATGGCGTGGCCGACACGGATTTCCGAGGCCGGTCTGGACAGGGAATAGCCGCCTGTCGGGCCCTTCTTCGAGCGCACGATACCGGCATTCCTGAGTTCGAGCAGGATCGTATCGAGGAATTTCTTCGGAATATTGTTGGCCGTTGCGATCTCGTTGCTGAACGCGGTTTCGCCCGGCGGCAGGCTCGCAAGTGCGATCAGCGCCTTCAGACCATATTTACCTTTATTCGTAAGCATCGACCACCAAATCCTGCCCGCCCGGCATGCATTTCATAAACTGCTTTGCAGCGGCATTGAAGCGCGGAAGACGCCATTTTAGGGGCAAGCAGATTAATTTTTCGTGGTTTTCCAGTGAATTTAGCGAAATTCCCTGAAATCTACTACGCGGCGGCAGCTTTCTCGCTTGCAAGATGCGCCTGAATCGCGCTGCGAACATCCGGAAGCGAACGAAAGCGCTGTCCGTCTAGGCCGAAAACCTGGAATTTGACGGCAACGAATTGCAGGTAATCCTCAAAGGGAACGACGATGCCAACCGGAATTCCGGCATGTTCAACGACATGCTTCTGCATGACTGTCTCCTGACCCATCGCGCAACGACGCAGACATATCTCTGCTTGGCGACGGGAAATCAAAAATCGATGGTGATGAGTTGGGTTAGGCTCGGGTCACATTCGACACAGGCGGAGACATGAAGAAGTCCGGCCCAATGGCCCGGTTGGGGCGGCGAAACTGGCAAGTTCAGTCATGCGGCGCATCCTTCTTCGATTGCTTTCACGACGGCGAATGCCTCTGGCATCGCGATCATGAGAGCAATTTAGGTTAATACACTAAATCYGTCAATTATATATTCTAATATTGAGGAAAAATTTTCGCCGACACGGGCATGACGGTCCCGCAGCGCAAAATAATTTCAGAGACCACCTGCCGTTAGGCTTGGCGCCCTATTCCGCCGCCTGAGGAATCGCCTCGCGGTGCAATTCTTCCACCGGCAAGTGGCAGCGCATCGCATGCCCACGCTCGATATCGCGCAGCTCCGGCACCTGTTCCTCGCAGATCTTGCCGATCTTGCGGGCGCAGCGGGTGTGGAAGACGCAGCCGCTTGGCGGCTTCATGGCGCTCGGGATTTCGCCTGTCAGTTTGACCCGCTCCGACGGCGTGCCCTCGATCGTCGGCACCGAGGAGAGCAAGGCTTCGGTATAGGGATGATGCGGACCGGAGAACACCGCCTCGGCGGGGCCGATCTCCAGCACACGGCCGAGATAGAAGACAGCGATACGGTCGGAGAGATAGCGCACCACGCCGAGGTCGTGCGAGATAAAGATATARCTCACCCGCTTGGTGTTCTGCAGCTCGACCAGCAGGTTGAGGATCGCGGCCTGCACCGAGACGTCCAGCGCCGAGGTCGGCTCATCGAGCACCAGGACCCGTGGATCGCCGGCAAAGGCGCGCGCGATCGCCACACGCTGCTTGAGCCCGCCAGAAAGCTGGCGCGGCCGCATGTTGAGATAGCGGTCGGCCAGACGGACGGAGCGCGTGAGGTCGAGAACGCGGGAGACACGGGCAGAGGCGGCCAGTTCCGTCAACCGTTCGATGGTGCGGCCGATCATGCGCTTGACCGTATGCGAGCGGTTAAGCGCCGAATCCGGGTTCTGGAAGACGATCTGCAGCGATTTCACCTCGGCGCGCGAGCGTTTGCCGAGCGTCGGCGCGACCTCCCTGCCCTCGAGCCGGATATGGCTTTTCGGGTCAGGCTTTATGATGCCGAGGATGCTGCGGGCAAGCGTCGTCTTGCCGCTGCCGGATTCGCCGACAATGCCGAGCGTTTCGCCAGGGTACATGGCAAGCGAGACATCGTTCAGCGCGCGGAAATTCACCCCGCCGCGGCCGAAGGTCTTGCTGACATTGGTGAGCTCGAGGATCGGCTGGAAGGAGGAATCGTCGGCGACAGTCGCCAGCGGCGGCTCGACGATATTCTGCAATTCGCCGACGCGTTGATGATAATGGCACTTGCTGCGGCGGCCGTCACCGAGATCGTAGAAGGGCGGCTCGACCTTGCGACAGTGATCGTCGGCGAGCGGACAGCGATCGGCATAGATGCAGCCGGGGATGACAGAACCTGCATTGGGCAGAAAGCCGGGAATGGTGGTCAGCGGCGCGACATTCTTCGAGCGGCCGCGCTGCGGCAGGCAGCGCAGCAGCCCGACGGTGTAGGGATGGCGCGGATTGTGGAAGATGTCTTGCGTATCGCCTTCCTCCACCAGCCGGCCGGCATAGAGGACACCAACGCGGTCGCACATTGTGGCGATGACGCCGAGATTGTGGCTGATGAACAGGATCGAGGTCGACAATTCCTTGCGCAGCTGCAGGATAAGGTCCAGCACCTCCGCCTCGACCGTGGCGTCGAGGCCGGTGGTCGGCTCGTCGAGCACGAGCAGCGACGGCTCGCTCGCCAGCGCCATGGCAATGGCCACGCGCTGCTGCATGCCGCCGGAAAGCTGATGCGGATAACGCAGCACGACGTCATGCGGATCGGCAATGCGGACCTTGGCCAGCACCTCCTCCACCTTCTTTGCACGCTCGGCTTTCGGCACGCCGAGAAGCTCGAAGACTTCGGCCACCTGGTCACCGATGCGGATCGACGGGTTCAACGCCTTGCCGGGGTCCTGGTAGACCATGGCGACCTCGTGGCGGCGCATGTCGCGCAGGCGCGCCTCGCTCATCTTCATCAGGTCGTCGCCATCGATGAGGATGCGGCCCTTGGTGACCGAGCCATTGCGCGGCAGATAGCGCAGCGCCGTATAGGCGGCGGTCGACTTGCCGCAGCCGGACTCGCCGACCAGGCCGTAACACTCGCCCTTGCGGATTTCGAGGTTGATGTTGTCGAGCACCTTGCGGCCTTTGCCGCGCACCCGGTACTGGACTTCGAGGTTCTCGATCTTGACGGTTGGGGTGTTCGTGTCAGTCATCGAGCGCACTCGCAATGCCATCAGCCATCAGGTTTACGCCGATCACCAGTGAGGCGATGGCGACGCCGTCGAAGACGACGGTCCACCAGTAACCGCCGCCGATCAGGCCGTAATTGGAGGCAATCGACAGGCCCCAGTCCGGCGACGGCGGCTGAATGCCGAAGCCGATGAAGGAAAGCGTCGCCACGGTGAAGATCGAATAACCAAGGCGGACGGTGAATTCGACCAGGATCGGCCCGATCACGTTCGGCAGGATTTCCATGAACATAATGTAGAGCCGGTTCTCGCGCCTGAGCTCGGCCGCCGCGACATAATCGAGACTGCGCTCGGCGAGCACCGAAGCGCGCACGGTTCGCGCGATGATCGGCGAATAGGAAAAGCCGATGACGAAAAGCACGGTGACGGTCGAGGTGCCCAGGGCCGTCAGTGCCAGGAGAGCGACGATAACCGTGGGCAGCGCCAGCACCGCATCGACGAGACGGCTGATGACTTCGTCCACCCAGCCGCCGAAATAGCCCATTGCCAGGCCAAGCGCGGTGCCGAGCACGGTGCTGATCATTGTTGCAAGCGGCGCGACCGTAAGGATGTCGCGAGCCCCGGAAATGACGCGCGAAAACACGTCGCGGCCAAGCTGATCGGTGCCGAACCAATGGTCGCCATCGGGCGGCAGCAGCGAATTCAGCATGTCGTCGGCAAAGGGATCGTAAGGCACGATCGAATGGCCGAAGATGGCGCAAAAAATCCAGAACAGCACGATAATGGCACCGATCAGGAACGAGCCCGAACGCAGGATGCGACCAAGATTGTGCTTGAAGTCGTCCCAGGCGGTCGGCGGCTTTTCCGCAATGATCGGAGTCGAGGCCGTGATCTCGGTCATTGGACGCCTCCGAAGCGGATGCGCGGGTTGAGGCTGGCCTGCAGCAAGTCAGCGAGCGTGGTGGCGATCATGAACAATGCCCCGACCACCATGACGCCCGCCTGCAGCATCGGGAAATCCTTCTTGTTCGCGGCCGTGTAGATCAGGCTGCCGATGCCCTGATAGTGGAAGACGATCTCGATGACGACGAGGCCGCCAATCAGGTAGACCGTCTGCGTCGCGACGACGCTGATGGTCGGCAGCAGGGCGTTTCTCAGCACATGCCGCCATATGACCTGCGGATAGGTCAGGCCCTTGAGGATCGCCGTTCTCGTATATTCGGAATCGAGCGCCTCGATCGTGCCGGCGCGGGCCATGCGGGCGATATAGCCGAACAGCACGAAAACCAGCGGGAACGCCGGCAGGATCAGGTAATAGATCTGGGTGAAAAAGCCGGCATTGTTGGGCCAAGTGGCGGAAATCGGGAACCAGTGTCGCCAGACGCCGAAGATCAGGATCAGCACGATGCCGGAGACGAACTCCGGAACAACCGTCAACGACAGCCCCGTCACCGTTATGGACCTGTCGACGACACGTCCTCGGTTGAGCGCCGCAATCACGCCGCCCAGAATGCCGAGCGGCACGACGATCAGGAAGACCACGCCGGCAAGCTTTGCCGAGTTGACCGTGGCGGTCCAAAGGAATTGCGACACCGGCGCGCGGTAAGCGTAGGATTTGCCGAGATCACCTTGCAACAGGCCGCCGGCCCAGCTGGTATATTGCACGATAAGCGGCCGGTCGGTGCCCATTTCGTGATTGAGCGCATCGACGGCACGCTGATCGGCGAAGGGGCCGAGCATGGCGCGTCCGACATTGCCGGGCAGCATGCGACCGCCCGCAAAGACCAGCACGCTCAGGAGAAAGAGCGTCAGAAGCGACAGGAGCAAGCGCTTCAAGGAATAGTAGAAAATCGGTGCATCCCCCGGTTTCCAAGGAAAGGGAGCCGCCCCGGACGACGCGGGGCGGCACGGAACGCGAGGATGTTATCAGGCCGGAAGCTTGGCGTTGTGCAGGAAGAGATGGGCCATGGCCGTCACTTCGATGCCCGTCGCACCCTTCTTGGCCGCCGACATATAGTCGTAGAAATAGCCGAAGATGATCGGGGTTTCGTCAAGCAGCAGCGTCTGGATCTTGCCGGCAACCGCCTTTTGCGCCTCGAGATCGAGGGCAGCGACGAAGTTGGCGACCAGGCCGTCATATTCCTTGTTGGCGAAATGCGCCGAGTTCCAGGTGCCGGTCGAAAGCAACGGCGCCGACAGATAGACGTTCGGCACGCCGCGATGACCATAGTCGGTAATGCCCATGTCGCTGTCGAGCCAGGGCGACTTGCCCGGGACGGCATCGCCATAATAAGCGCCCTGGTCCATGACGTTGAGGTTGATCTTGCCGCCGATCTCCTTGACGGCGTTCTGGATCAGCACCGCATAATCAGGGATTTCCAGGTACTTTTCCGTCGTCAGCGTGGCCTCGAAGCCGTTCGCCATGCCGGCGGCGGCCATCAGTTCCTTGGCCTTGGCAATGTCCTTCTGGCGCTGCGGCACGCTCTTGTCGGTATAGGGATAAGCGCCGCCGAACGGGCTGTCATTGCCGACCTGCGCCTTGCCCTTGAGCAGGCCCTGGATGATGCGCGGCCGGTCGAGGGTCAGCGCGATCGCCTGGCGGACACGCTTGTCCTTGAACGGGTCCTTGTCGGTGCGCATATGCACCTGCTGGTGGGCCAGCGACGGCGTCGCCATCATGTCGACGTTCGGATCATTGAGGATGCCGGCGGCCTGCAGGATCGGCACCTGCTGAATGAAGTCGATCTGGCCGCCCTGAAGAGCGAGAATCTGCGGCTGATAGTCATCGTAGAAGCTCATCTCGACGCGATCCGGCAGCGGCTTGCCGCCCCAGTAATCCTCGTTGCGGACGAAGGAGGCGCCGACCTTGGGGGTGAACTTTTCGAGCTTGAACGGACCGGTGCCGATCATCTTACTCTCGAAGTCGCCGGCATAATCCTTCGGTATGATGACGGCGTTGTAGTTGTCGGTCGACAGCGAATACGGGAAATTGCCGTTCGGCGCGTCGAGATGGAATTCGACGGTATAGTCGTCGACCTTCTTGGCGCCACCCTTGGAAAGCACGCCCTTGAACGCCGAGAGTGCGTTCGAGCCGTTGGCAGGGTCGGCAATGCGGTTGATCGAGGCAACGACGTCGTCGGCGTTCATCGGCCGGCCGTCATGGAATTTCACACCCTTGCGGATCTTGAAGGTCCAGACCGAACCGTCCTTGTTGGGCGACCAGCTCTCGGCCAAAAGCGGCCGGGCGACGAGGTCCTTGCCGGAGACGACCAGCGTCTCGCCGACCTGGCTGATGACGGTAATGCCGCCGGCATCGGCGAGCTTGACCGGCTCGACAGCCGCGGCCGGAACGATCTGGGCAACACGGATGGTGCCGCCTGGGGTCTGGGCGCGGGCGAGGCTCGGCAGGCCGGCAAGGCCGACAGCGCCGGAAATGCCACCCAGCAGCGGCAGCGACATGCCGAGCACGGAACCGAAACGCAGAAATTCGCGGCGGCTGACACGGCCATCGACAAGGCCGTCGATCAGGTGATTGTCGTGTTCGCTACGGCCTTTGCGCAGAAGGTCGAGCAGCTTGTAATCGATTGTCATGGTTCCCTCTTTCGTTAGCGTTGCGAGCCGTATTTTTTATTATGTATAGATTTATTCCCGCTTCCTATTCAACGGACATTCCGCGCTTCATGTCAAGTGCGGAATGTTTATCTTTCGTTAGGAAATCATCATCGGGACCCTGGCTTCGCAACGCAAGGGGAAACGTGACACCGGTCAGGCGGCCCGGCCGTAGAAGCCCACCTGCTCTTCCTTGCTGAACGTGACGCCGGGGCGCTCATAATAAGAGAATACCGCGATCAGCCGCTCCTTCGGCCCCTTGCACGGGGTGACGCGATGCAGCGTATTCTTGCCCAGGAAGACGTTGAGCGTGCCCGGCTTCAGCGACAGCGTCTTGACGTCGTTGTCCTTGCCCTGCAGCAGGCGCGCAACGCCGTCATAGTTCGGATCCGCCTCGGTCCTGAGGTCGGAACGGTATTGGAAATCGCCGCCCGCTTCCGGCCTCTGGAACAAGATGGTTGTGGTGAATTGCGACCGGTCGAAATGCCAGTTCAGCGCCTCGCCCTCGCGATAGGCCATGACGTTTACCCGGGCGAGCGGATCGCGCATGGCAAAAAGCGAGTCTTTTTCCATGCAGGCGGCAAGGAACACGGCGAATTGCGGCCATTCGTAGACCCAGATCGGCACGCTGTCGGGGATCTGGTCGGCGCAAACCGTGTGGCTGACGGTCTCGACCGTCTGCAGCGCCGGATGATCCGGCGGCAGGCCGGGCACTTCCTTGCGGAAATAGACATTGTGGGCGCGCTTGTGGACGAAGGAAAGCGTGTCCATCACCGGCTTGATCTCACCGATCGCCCTCTCCACCGCTGTGTCGCGCACGAAACCTTCGAGATTGAACATGCCTTCGCAGGCGAGGTCGACACGGCAATGATCGACGAGGTCGTTCCAAGCCTTAGAGCCGGGCTTATGCAGGGGATAGCGATCCAGGTCGAGTAAGTCGTGCATGTTCTTCCTCCAGTTGATGAAGAGAGATTTGACCAGGTTTCAGCTTTACACAACGGCATAAATTCTTATTCTGGCTAAGCTTGGCTTATGCAGGTTTCACATGTCGCTCTCGCTTCCGCCGCTCAATGCATTGCGGGCCTTCGAGGCTGCGGCCCGTAGCGGCAGCTATGTTGCTGCGGCCGAAGAACTCGGTGTCTCGGCAGCCGCTGTCAGCCAGCAGGTGAAGAACCTCGAGGAATTCCTCGGCAAGGAGCTTTTCCGCAGATATAACAACAGGATCGTGCTGACCGATGCGGGCCAGACGATTTATTCCGGCGCCACCGACGCGCTACAGTCTATCTCCGCCTTTACCGAACAGGTCGTCTCCGGCCGGGCGCGCTCGCGGCTGGTGATCAGTGCGCTACCCTCCGTCGCCGAGCGCTGGGTGGAACCGAAGCTGGCTGCGTTCATCCGCGAAAAACCGAATTTCCGCTTCGAATTGCGCTCCGAAGAGGACATGGTCGATTTCGCCAAGAACGAGATCGACCTCAGGTTCGCCTATGGCACCAGCCTCTATCCCGAAATGGTGATCATTCCTCTAAAGCTCGACGAGGTGCTGCCGATGTGCAGCCCCTTCTATCTTCAGCGCAATCCGGGAGCGCGGAGCGATTTTCTCACTGCCGTGCCGGATGACGACCTGATCCACACCAATTGGGGGCCGACTTTCGTATCGCATCCGACCTGGCAGGCCTGGTTCGGCGAGATCGGCATCGACCGGCCGGATGAGACGCGCGGCTTTCGCGTCGGCAAGTCGAGCCTGGCGCTCGATCTGGCGCGTGACGGTTTTGGCGTCGCGCTCGGGCAACGAATGATGGCGGAGGACGATCTCCGCGCCGGCAGGCTGGTTATCCTCGACGAGCGGCCGATCTCGCTCGGCCATCGCTATTGCCTCGTCTATCCGCGCAGCAAGGCGAAGAAGGCCGGGCTGATCGACCTGGTCGACTGGCTGGTTCAGTCGGTCAGTTCCCAGGGGAAGTGATCGAGCCGTTCCGGCCCCTTGCCGGTGATCAGCACCTGGGTTTCGAGCTTGACGCTTTCGCAGCCCTTTTCGGAGATCAGGCTTTCGACGCAGACGACCATGCCGGTCTCGAAGCGGCCGCCCT
>NZ_JBFUFF010000115.1:0-17201 GCF_056403555.1 Rhizobium sp. P2_G2 | reverse complement strand
CAACAAGACCATGCTAGGCAAGGCTCTGCGCGCCGCGGCCCATGATGCGCCGATCGCCTCGGCCTTCGGCGTCAATTCGACGCGTGTCGCCTACGTTCTCGCAGGCCTTTGTTCGGCCTCGGCCGGCGTCGCCGGCGTCTTCATCGCGTTGATTTTCACTCTCGCGCCATCGCAGATCGAGGCATGGATCGGCGTCGTCTTCGCGGTCGCGATCATCGGAGGGCTTGGCAATCCCATCGGTGCGATTGGTGCCGGCGTCCTTGTCGGATTGGCCGAGTCGATGACGATGGCGGTGATGAACCCTGCCTGGGCCCCACTGGTCGCCTTCAGCATCCTCATCGTCATCCTCTTGCGGAGGCCCGCCCTATGATCAAGAAGTCTTCCGTCACGGTGGTCCTTCCGCTGGTCGCGCTTGCCGCCTTGCCTTATCTCGGTGTGGCCGACTATTATCTTTCCTATCTTTACATCGTCTTCTTCTGGATGACGCTGGCGACGAGCTGGGGAATCCTGAGCGGCTACACCGGTTACTGGAGTTTCGGGCATGCGGCGTTCTTCGGTGCTGGCGTCTACACGACTGCCACGCTGGCCAGTTGGTACAACGTACCTTTTCTGTTGACGCTGCCCGCGGCAGCTTTGGTTGCTGCGACGCTTGCGCTCCTGGTCGGGTTGGTGGTGTTCCGCTCCCGATCGCTTCGGGGGGAGTTTTTTGCACTCCTGACGCTTTCCGTGACCTTCGTGGTTGCCGCCATTATCTCGAACACGGCGATCGATTCCGGGACCGGCGTCTTCCTGAGCGGTGTTGCAATCCCGATGATCGGGACGACGACGTCAGGTTCTCTTTATCTTCTTGGTCTTGCGGCGGCTGGAACGTCCCTAGGAGTGTCCCGCATCATCTTCCGAAGCCGTTTCGGCCAGGGACTTCTGGCGATTCACGATGACGAGGACGTTGCGGAGGTGAAGGGCGTGCCAACCTTTCGCTACAAGCTCATCTCCTTCACAATCTCTTCGGCGCTCGCGGGCATGATGGGCGGTATCCATGCCGTCTATGTCGGCTATGTGACTGTCGGTGAGACCTTTGCCATCACGGTCCCCCTTTATGTTGTTCTGATGAGCATCCTCGGTGGGGCGCGCCACTGGGCGGGGCCGGCGGTCGGCGCTGTTATCATCACCGTTCTTCAGAGCGCCGTCGTCAGCGGATCACATGCGGAACTTGGCCGTGCAGGCGTGGCTTTCGCCCTGATCGTCGTGATTCTAACATTGCCGTCGGGAATTGTTCCCGGGCTGCTTCGCAAGCTGAAGGAGCGCAATGCAAAACGGCAGGATGGTGTCGACGTCAACGCAGCAGACCTCGGCAAAGTGATGGCGCTCCCAGGGAAGCCAAACGGCCAGCCGGAGCGGATTCTCCTGGAATGCAAGGACGTGTCGAAGTCCTTTGGCGGCATACGGGCACTCAATGGGGTCACGCTAGATGTGAAGGAAGGTGAGATCCTGGCGCTCGTCGGGCCGAATGGATCGGGCAAGTCCACACTCATCAACATGATCAGCGGCCATTACCCCTTGAGTGGCGGCTCCATCATGCTGAATGAAGAATCGGTCGATGGCCTTTCGCCCCACCGGATCGCGGAGATGGGCATTGCCAGGACTTACCAGATTCCGAGACTGTTCAACAATCTTACTGTCCTTCAAAATGTACAGCTCTGCGCCGAATTCGGAAATACGCCGGATTCGTCTGCCGGGCACGCAGAACTGATATCGCGCAAGTGCTTGGCATTCACGGGACTGACCGCGAAAGCCAACCTTTTGCCCGAGGCGCTGAACCTTCACGATCGAAAATTCGTCGAGTTTGCGCGGGCGCTTGCGGCGCGGCCACGCCTGCTGTTGCTCGACGAGGTATTGTGCGGCCTCAATCCGACGGAAGTTGATCACGCTGTGGAGATGATCAAAAGGATCAGGCAGGCCGGCACGACCGTCGTCTTCATCGAGCATCTGATGCGAGCAGTTGTCGCCTTGGCCGATCGGGTTGCGGTCCTGGATCAGGGCAAACTGCTCGCACTCGGCAATCCTGCCGAAACCATGCGTAACCCCGAAGTTATCGGCGTTTATCTGGGAGCGGGACATGTTGCTTGAAGTCAAGGATATTGAAGTCGGTTACGGCGATGCGACGGCGCTCTGGGACGCCTCGATCGAGATCGGCTCGAACCAAATCGTTTCTGTGGTAGGACCGAATGGCGCCGGCAAAAGTACGCTTGTGAACGCCATTGCCGGGATTCTGCGTCCCCGCAAAGGGGGCATCCTGATCGACGGCACAGATGTTTCGCGCGTTCCCGGTCATCGCGTCYGCGACTATGGCATCGCCGTGGTGCCGGAGGGACGGCGGCTGTTTACGCAAATGAGCGTAATCGACAATCTGCTTTTGGGCGGTTACCGAAGAGCGGCCCGTGCCGAACGCAGTCAAGGGCTCGAAGAGGTCTTCTCGCTGTTTCCGATCCTCAAAGATCGGCAGGATCAGATTTCCGGCTCACTCTCCGGCGGCCAGCAGCAAATGGTGGCCATCGCGCGCGGGCTGATGGCGAAGCCTCGAGTGCTTCTGATGGACGAGCCGTCGCTCGGCCTTTCGCCGGTGATTGTCGAGGAAATGTTCGGCATCATCGGCATGATCAACAAGCGCGGCGTCTCCGTCCTGCTGGTCGAGCAGAATGTCAACAAGGCGCTCGAAATCGCACACCACGCCTATGTCATCGAACAGGGCCGCGTCGTCGCCTCCGGCAAACCCGACATCCTCATCAGCGATCCACGCATCAGGGAGGCCTATCTTGGCATCTGACAACCAGGACCTCCGGGTGGCGGCGCAAATGCGTCGCGTCGTCACAGGCACTGATGCTTCGGGACGCGCGGTAATCGCGCTCGACGCTCCTCCGCCTCGTACCGACGTCTTCAGCACCATTCCGGGTCTCGTCTCGCGCATGATCTGGGCGACCACGGCCGAAAGTTCGCTTCCCGTTGACGGCAAGGACCCGACGCCGGCAGTAACGAGCTTTGTACCTTCACCAGGCGGAACGCGAATGTTGGTGCTGACCTTCCCGCCCGACACGGTATTCCAGTCTCCCGATTTCGATCCTCAAGCCGCCGCAGCGGAAAACCTCAAGGTGAGCCCTGGACTCGCCGAGCGCTTCGAGCCGGATGGCAAACACACGACCCCCACGATTGACTACGGGATCGTCCTCGATGGCGAAATCTGGCTCGAGCTCGAAGACGGCATCGAAACGTGTCTTAAGCCGTTCGATACTTTCGTCCAGAACGCGACCCGGCATGCCTGGCGCAACAAAAGCGACCGGCCGGCGACGTTCGCCGTGGTCTTGGTCGGCGTTGCAGCCAGCAACGAGGCCGTAGCGTGACCGACAACTTCTCTCCAAACCGGATGTACAGGATATGAGCGACACAACCATCCAAAAAATTCAAGGGCGCCGCGTCTGGGACTCACGCGGTCGACCGACAGTCGAAGTCGAGGTCAGGCTTGCTTGCGGTTCACTCGGAAGGGCGATCGCTCCTGCAGGAGCTTCCACAGGCAGCGGCGAGGCGCTCGACCTGCGCGACGGCGGAACAACCCTCTTGGGCATGGGCATCAGTCGCGCCCTCAGCGCTGTGAATGGCGAGATTGCCGAACATCTCAAGGGAAAGGATGCCCAGGATCAGGCGGAAATCGACCACGCTCTGATCGCACTTGACGGAACCCCCAACCGCAGCCGGCTGGGTGGCAACGCATCGGTCGCCACGTCAATGGCCGTACTGCACGCCGCCGCCGCCGCCAATGGCGAACCTCTTTGGAAATATCTCGCCGGTGCAGGCAAGGTTCGCATTCCGCTTCCGGAAATCCAGATTTTCGGGGGAGGCGCACATGCCGCGCGACGGGTGGATGTGCAGGACTTTATGATCATGTGCCCTTCGGCGAGCAGTTTTTCGGAGGCGCTGGAATGGACGGCGGAGGTCTATCATGCCGCCGGAAATCTGATGAAGAAGGCCGGCAAGTTGCAGGGCGTGGCCGACGAGGGCGGATATTGGCCGGCCTTCGCCAACAATGAGGAAGCCCTGGACACGCTCGTGCGAGCGATTGAAGGCGCTGGCCTGAAGCCTGGCAGCCAAGTGGTCATCTCGCTCGATATTGCCGCGTCTGAATTCGGCAAAAATGGCCGATATGCGCTTGCACTGGAGGATCGCAGCCTCGACACAGGTCAGATGATCGACATGCTCGGCCGTTGGCTGGAGGCCTATCCCATCGTTTCGATCGAGGACCCCCTGGCGGAGGATGACGAGGAGGGCTTTCGCGCATTTACGGAGCGGTTCGGCGAGCGATGCCAGATCATCGGCGACGATTTCCTTGTTACCAGCGCTCGCCGTGTGGCGGCAGCCGCGCAGGGCAGAAGTGCCAATGCAGTACTGATCAAACCCAACCAGGCAGGTACGATCACCGAAACTTATGACGCGTTTGAGACCGGCAGGCGGGCAGGATTCGGCACCATCGTGTCAGCACGCTCCGGCGAAACCGAGGATGTGACAATCGCACATTTGGCAGTTGGTTGGGACGCTGGACAGCTCAAGGTGGGTTCGTTTTCGCGATCCGAACGCATGGCAAAGTGGAACGAGGTTTTGCGCATCGAGGAGTCCCTTCATGGGGTGGCCGAATTTGCGGGGTGGTCTGGACTCGGACCGACACCCGAAACCATAAAGAGGTCCGTGGCATAGTTTGATGCGCAAACGTTAGCCCAAACGTGCCGGAATTATGCCGCGATGGAACTATCAAAGCAGTGGAAATAACTTGACAGTCAGAGTCATCCGCCTGATGCTAACGTTAGCAAAGGAAACGACATGCTTCCAGAAGTCGATCTGAAACCTCCGTTCAACATTACCCGCTTCAGCCATGTCGTGCTCGACGTGGAGGATGTCGAAAGAAGCCGGGAATTCTATATCAATGTCGCGGGGCTGGTGGAAAGCAGTTTCGAGGATGGCGTGTCTTATCTCCGGGGCCTTGCGGAGGCATGTCACCACAGCCTTGTGCTTGCCCCGGCCGACGGCAAGCCTGCCTGCAAGCGCATCGGATACCGTGTCTTCCTGGAGGAGGATCTTGAGGCTGCAGCAGCTTTCTTCCAGGCAAGGGGACTTCCAGCCGAATGGATCGAGGTTCCCCATCAGGGGCGCACGCTGCTCGTCAGCGATCCGGATGGGACGCGCATCGAGTTATGCGCGAGGATGGATGTTTGCCCCCGATTGTTCCTTGAGGTGCACAAACACCGCGGTGCCCGCGCACAGGGTCTCGATCACTGCCAGCTCATTGTCCCCGATCCCTTGGCGCTCAGCGGGTTCTATGCGGATCTCGGTTTCCGCACCTCGGAGTATATCGCCGCCGGCGACACGCTGCTTGCGAATTTCATGTATCGTAAGGGCGTGTGCCTCGATCTCGCGCTGGTTCCGGGCGCAGGGCCTCGTCTGCATCATTTCGCTTTCATCGTGCCTGAGAGCAGCGACATCATTGCTGCCTGTGATTTTGCCAGCCGGCACGGCTATGCAGCGAGCGTCGAGCGTGGTCCAGGCCGGCATGGGCCTTCGGGAGTATTGTTCGTCTACCTGCGCGACCCCGACGGCCACCGGGTAGAATTCTTCAACAATCACTACACGACTATCGACATCGAACTCGAGCCGATCCGCTGGGAAGCTGCTTCGCTCAGCACAAACGTTCATTGGGGGCTGCCGGCGCCGGCGAAGTGGTACTTCGAGGCCAGCGACTTTGCAGGCGTTCCCCTTCGAGAACCCGCAGTCCTGCCAGACCCGATGACGCTCGAGAAATATGTCCAGGCACTTTTGTCCAGATAACCAGAGGAAGATCCATGGCGCGTGTCCGCTACATTCCCACGTCCGAAATCAAGAACGACAACCCGGCACTGTCCGAACGCCTGCAGCGGGAGAGAAAGGTGCCCACTGCAAATCTCTTTCTGGCGCTCGCCAACGCGCCCTCCATCCTGGATGCGTTTCTGACTTATGCCAATTCGATCCGCGCATCAGGGCTCAGCCCGAAGCTCCGGGAACTGGCCATCCTGACCGTTGGCCATTGCACGAAGTCGGAATACGAGATCGCCCATCATCACTCGCACGGGTTGAAGGCCGGGATCAGCGAGGCGCAGTTCGCTGCCATACCCGTTTTTGAGACTTCCGATCTCTTCAACGACGAAGAGCGTGCAGTCATGGCCTTTGCGAAGGACTCGACGCTGAACGTCGACGTCGACCAGCGCATCTGGGATCGGGCGGCGGCCTTGCTGTCCGAAAAGGAGATGGTCGAGCTCGCCATGAACGTCGCTTGGTACAATTCGGGCGTTCGGATCATGGGTGCGCTGAAAATCGATCTGGAGGAAGGCTACCACTGATCCATCGCGCGATCGGCGGACCTTGCGATCACTGTCTGTACAAAGGGAGGAACAGATGACTGAGAACAGTTTTGCGTTGAGCCGGAGGACGCTGCTTGCGTCCGCGACACTTTTCGCCTTGTCGGGCCGAATGCCGGCATGGGCACAAGACGCTCCGATTCGCGTTGGCGGCACCCTGCCACTGACCGGGCCGCTCGCGGGCGTTGGCGCGATCCACAAGTTGGCCGCCGAAGTGTTCGTGGACCAGGTGAACGCCCGCGGCGGCATCCTTGGGAGAAAACTGGAGTATGTCCTGCTGGACGATCAATCGCAGCCCGCGAACGCGCGCACGCTCTACGAGCGCCTGGTGACTGCCGACAATGTCGATCTGTTGATGGGCCCTTACGGCACCTCGTCGATCATTGCCGCAATGGGTGTGGCGCAGCGTTACAGCAAGCTGCTCGTCCAAAGCAGTCTGGGCGACCCAAGCCTCGCTCCCTATGACATGCAGTTTCCGGCCCTGCCGATTGGCGTCGAGCCGCAGAGGACCGACACGGAGGTTCTGCTCGATGCCTATGCCAGCACTTCTGCTCCACCCAAGACGATTGCGTTCGTCACCAGCAAGTTCCCCTCGGCGTTGACAATCGCCAAGGGCGGGCAGGAGGTAGCAGCCGAACGAGGCCTGGAGAAAGTGCTCTCGCTGGAATACGAGTTCGGCACCAAAGACTTCGGCGCAATTGCCAACCGGATCAAGGCTGCGGACCCGGATATCCTCTGGTCTGGGGCTGTCGGCATGGAAGCGGTGCAGCTGCTGGATGCGATGGCTCGCATCGAATACAAGCCGAAGCGACACTTCTATCTGTTCCCGGCGCCCGGACCCACCGCCGCTCACCCGCACTCCGAGGGGCTGACGACATTGACTTGGTTCGAGGAGCACGAACCTTTCCTTGCCAATGCCGGGGCGGCAGGCTTTGTCGCTGCCTACAACGACCGCGCCAAGACCGCCGGCTTTCCCTATGCCCATGCAGAATATCAGGCGGCGGCTGAGTATGCGGCTTGGCAAATTCTGTCCGCAGCCGCTGCGGGCGCCGGCAAGCTTGACGATGCGGCGATGGCCGAATGGCTTCGGGCGAATACGGTTCAAACCGTGCTCGGACCGCGCGACTTTCAAGGCAAGTTCAACGCCGGGAAGGCGTCCACGAAATTGAAGCAGGTTCAGGATCATCAGTGGGTAACGGTATGGCCGGCCGACCTTCGGCCTTCAGGGGCGCCGTTTATTGTTCCCTAAGGCGCGGTATCCGGCTGTCCGTGCATGGCCTGGCCGTTCGAAACCAACTGATATCAGAAAGAAGATCAAGACGGGGCGGGGCGACGGAAGCGTCGCGTGGTGCCCCAACCGGAGTGAAATATCATGGAAAAGACAATGATCGCCGCCCGGCTGCATGCCCTCCACCAGCCCATGTCGTTGGATGAAATTCCAGTTCCCAAGCCAAGGCCGACCGACGTCCTGGTGGAAGTCAAGGCCTGCGGCATCGTGCCGAACATGGCCAATGTCATCAACAACTGGCCGAGCTGGTTCCCACACCAACCGATACCCAAGTTCCCCGCCATATTCGGGCTCGACCCGGCAGGCGTGGTGGCGGAAGTGGGTGAGGCCGTCATCAACGTCAAACCCGGTGACCGGGTCTACGTCAGCCCGTTGCGCTCCTGCGGTTCGTGCAAGGCCTGTCGATCCGGAAGCCGCAGCCACTGCAGATATTTTACGCTGAACGGTTATTTCAGCACCAGCCGGGATGGTCAGCGCATCTTCGATCTCTACCCCTACGGGGGCTTCAGCCAATATATGACGGCGCCCGAATACGCGCTGGTCAACCTGCCGGACAATTTGACTTTCCAGCAGGCCGGCCGCTTTGGCTATCTGGGCACATCCTATGGTGCATTGAAAAACGCCAATGCCGGACCGGGGCAGGTTGCGCTCATCGATGGCATTACCGGCACGCTCGGTGTCGCTTCCACTGTGCTCGGCCTCGCGATGGGTGTCTCCCGAATTCTCGGAACAGGTCGAAACGAGGAACTGCTGCAGCGCGTCAAAGCACTTGCGCCTGATCGCATCGAAATCATGTCACTTGGAGAAAAATCCTCTGGCGAGTGGGCGAAGTCTTTGACCGGTGGCGAGGGCGTCGATTTTGTCATCAGCGCGCTGGGTGCCAGGGCACCTGCCGCGACCATGGTGGACTCCATGAAGGGCGTGCGCCGGGGCGGCCGGGTCGTCAACGTTGGCGGCGTGGCCGAAGACCTGCCGATCGACGTGAAATGGCTTATGGACGAGCAGGTCCAACTGATCGGATCGAACTGGTTCACGGCTGCGCAGGGCCAGGAGATGGCTGAGATGGTCCGCGCGGGAGCTCTCGACCTCTCCTATCTCGAACACAAGATCTTCCCGCTCGAAAGGGTCAACGAGGCAATTTCCGGCCTGACCGATCGCGACGGGGGGTTCAGCAACTACGTCGTCGAGCCGCCGGCCGCGTCCTAGCGAGGGTCAATTGAAATCGAGGGCGGCGCGCCGGTTCCGGCCTCAGGTCTTTTAATGACCGGCAAATAAGGAACAGACAATGCCCACAGAGAGAGATATCGTCGTTCTCGTTGGAAGCTTACGCAAGGCATCTATCAATTTGCGGCTCGCGAAAGTGCTGCAGGCAATCGCGCCGGCGGGGCTCCAGCTTGACATACTTCCCATCGGCGATCTGCCCCTCTACAATCAGGATCTCGACACCGAGACGCCACCGTCGACTTGGGCGGCCTTTCGCGACAGGGTAGGCCGCTCCGATGCAGTACTTTTCGTGACGCCGGAGTACAACCGTTCACTGCCCGCCGCCCTCAAGAACGCGCTGGAGGTGGGATCGAGACCGTACGGGAAAAGCGTGTGGGAAAACAAGCCAGGCGCCGTTACGGGCGCTTCACCGGGCCTGCTGGGCGGGTCTGCCGCAGCGCTCCACCTCCGTCAGGTCTTGGTCAACGTCAATGTCGCCGTGCTCCCCCAGCCCGAGGTTTATCTCAGCGGTGCCGACAAACTGATCGACGAGGCTGGTTCTCTTTCCAACGACGGGACCAAAACGTTCCTCGGGAGCTTTCTGAACGCGTTCGGGGCCTGGATCGAGAAGCTGGCCTGAGCGGGCGCCGCAATGGCGGCACCGATTCGGTGGCATGAGCCCCGATTCTCGTTTTCTTCAAACATCGGAAATCCAAAAGGCGCGACAGGGGCGTGTCGCCTCTTCGCGCTTTTCTTGCAGCCTTCCACACTCTTTAGAACTCGACGCGAAGCGACCTTCGGGTGGCATCTCGGATGCCGCATCACCGGCACCGGTTCTATCGTTCAGTCGGGGGGGCTCGCATTGAACCAAGCGTTCGCCACTTCCGTCAGTGTCAGGGCAGGATTTCGGATCAAGGGGACGGCGCAGGCGCGAACGGACTCTCGCTGGTCGTCGCGGGTCACATACTCGACCGGCGATTTCCCATCGATCCTTGCCAGGAAGAGGCCAGGCAAGAGAGCGGCCGCGCGTGCCTCGATCGCGCTTCTTGGCTCCCACGTGACTTTTTGCAGATAAGCAGAACTGAGGGCGTCGAAGGCGGCGCGCAGTTCAGAAGCCTTCTGGGGCACTGCCAAGCGCTTGAGGAGCAGATGGTTGAGGCAGAAGGCGAGATCAAAGGCTGGATCGCCGAACCAGGCGCACTCGGCATCGAGAAAAACCGGTCCGTCGGCGCCGACGAGAATGTTCTTTKGACTGACGTCGCCATGCACAAGCGCAAGCCTCGTTGCCGCCGTCCGCTCCGCCAATCGACGCAACTGCTGCCCGACCTCCGGATGCACCTGGGCCGTGGCAAGCAAATACGGCTCCAGCCGAAGCGCATGGAAGTTGTCGCCGGAGTCGAAAAGGGCAGGGAGAGCCGGCTCCAACGTGCTTGCGGCGTGTATTCGGGCTGTTGCGCGGCCGACGGCGGCCGCTGTGGCGACATCGACTTGCCCGTTGAGGAGTTGCGCTTTCCAAAGGGGATGGTCGTCGGCGGAGAGGAAGGCCATTGCGAAGAGCCCCGACAGCGGATCGTGCGCCAGGGGCATGGGAGCGTAGCTCGGGAAACGTTTTGCGACGAAGCTGATCCACCCCCATTCGAAGGAACTGCGCGAAACCGGTGCCTGCCAGTCGGCGGCTACCTTCAACTTCGGCAAGGCGCGCTTGACGCAAAGCGTGCGCCCGGGAAGGTCGACCCGATAGATATCGGAGGATACCCCGCCGGTCAGCGGTCGGTAGTCGGCCTCTTCGGCTGCTGAACGCAGCCGGTTTTTTAACAGGAAGTCGTCAAATAGCGACGCGTCGGTCAAAAGATCCTCCATAGATCTTGGCAGTTGGACCGCGGCTAGAGCGCCGGCCGATTCCGAGGCTGCTCTGGAGCACCGCCAGAGAGTACGCGGACAACCTCCTCGGCGGCGCGACGGCGCAGCTCGATCAAAGATGCGTCGGAGGAAAAGGCAACATGAGGCGTGATCATGGCTCCAGGATGAGCGAGGAGCTGCGGGGGCACTTCCGGCTCGGATTCGAGGACGTCGAGTCCCACGCCGCCGAGTTGGCCGCTCTCCAGTGCCTCAATCACTGCCTGCGTGTCGACCACTGCGCCCCTGCTGACATTAATGAGAAGGCTACCCCGGCGAACTCTGGAAAGGGCCTTTCGGCTGATGAGGTGCTGTGTGTCGGGGGTGAGCGGCGCATGCACCACGAGGATATCGCTGCCGGCTAGCAGCTCATCCATAGATACCATGCGGATGCGCGGAGACCCATCCGCCGATGCATGGGGATCATGGACGACCACCGTGCAGCCCAAGGCAGCCATCTTGGTCGCCGTTGCTCGTCCGATACGACCGTAGCCAATAATACCGCAGGTCAGCTCAGACATGCGGCGCAAGCGTGCGCTTGCCGGATCCCAGTGCCCGTTACGCACCTCACGATCGAAATGGATAAGGCCACGCGTCCAGCACAGGGCAAAGCCAACGGCATGATCGGAGACCTCGGCCACGCAATAGTCCGGGACGTTGGTGACCCAGATGCCGCGTGCCGTGGCGGCATCGACCGCAATATTGTCGAGCCCGACGCCCAGGCGGGCAACAATCTTGAGAGCCGATACCGCCTCGATGGTGGCTGTTGAAACTTGCGCCCAGCATGTCAATATGCCCGAGGGTTGATGCTCTTTTGCAAGCGCCTCGATATGTTCGGCGGGCGCGGGATTGGCCGGCCCGCTTATGAGACGATAGCCAGCCCCCTCGATCACCGCCCGCTCTATGCGGTCGTCCGGCCAGGCATAATCGGTGAGCAATACGGTTTGCGTCATTTCCTCCCCCGTCGTCTTCGATATCAGCGACAATTGTGCTAACGTTAGCGCAATGGGCGCACTCGGTCAAGTATCTGACTAACCTTCGCCCGGGGATGAAAACGAATGGTCTTGATGCATTAATGGATCGTAACTTCTGCGGGCGGAGACCGTTGAAGTGCCACCGTATTGTGCTATCGTTTGCCGTTGAGTCTATATAGGTGTGAGTATGGTTACGATAAAGGATCTGGCGTCAGTGCTGAACGTGTCGCCCTCGACAGTCGGGCGTGCACTCGCCGGCGACAGGCGAATTAGCGACGAGATGAAGCTGAAGGTACAGCACGCGGCCGACGAGGCGGGCTATGTCGCAAATCGCGCGGCACGAATGATGCGCGGAGTGTCGAGCAATCTCGTGGGTCTGATCGTTCCGGATATCCGCAACAGCTTCTACTCGACCATCGCGCACGCACTCTCTCGCTGTCTGATATCCGCAAACTACCAGCTGACATTGTGCGAGACCGACGACGACAAGGTGCTTGAACTGCAACATATCCGTGAGCTGACAAGTGTTAACGTGGCGGGCATCATTCTCGTCCCGAGCGCGAAGCCACTCCCGGAGGCGGCGCGGCTCCTGAAGATGACGCCGCACATTCAGCTGCTGCGCAAGCACGCTTCGCTCGGAGAGCAATGGTTCGGGATTGACGATTCCAAGGCAATATTGGAGGCGACAAGACACGTTCTCGAACTCGGTCACAGGCGCATAGCCTATATCGGCGGCACAGGCGATCTTCCAACCGGCATGGCGCGAATCCAGGGATTCCGCGACGCAATTGCAGCCGTCAAAGAAGAGGTCGACCGGACGGAAGAACTGGGTCCACCCTCGTCAATGGAATTCGGTCGTGAGGCGGTACGTCGACTGCTCGAGAGACCAAGGCCGCCGACGGCGCTCGTCATTGGGGCGGTGCCGAATACGCTTGGCGCCATAGACGAACTCTATCGACTGGGCGTACAGGTGCCCTCGCAGCTCTCGGTCGTAGGTTTTGGTGATGAACTTGGCTATCGCTGGTGGGGACCTGGCCTGACGACGGTCCGGTTGCCTGTCTCGGAATTGGCGACGGCCTGCGGCCTATGGTTCCTGCACCAGCTGCAGAACAAGGGGCAGATCAGCGCGCCCTATAGCTCCATCTCCCCACCCGACCTGCTCGTCCGGAACAGCGCTGCGGCTCCTCCTTCTGCCTGATGGCTCAGCCACTGTTCCGTAAGCCGACGGCAAGTCAGTCGATCGTGAGATGCCGCCCTTTGACGCTTTTGCTACGGCGGAAGCTCACGTGATGCGCGACAGCCAGGGAATAATAAAGCCTTTCCTTGGCGAAGAAATATCGTCTCTCGTCATGGTTGTGAAATAATGCTGAGGTAACATGTCAAATTACGCCATCAACTTGTTTACAAGGTGTGTGGTATCAAGGGAGATGAGAAAGATATCGCTGGAGATATTATAACTATTTATAAGATGGCGAAGTTTGCTTTGCCAATAACGCGGCCGATTCAACATTCACAAACGCAGAGACAGTAATATACACTTGGACCAGCAGCGGCGGCCTCTCAAGGATTTCCACGCCCATCCTCTCGCACAACCAACGACAGATCGAAAAGTCTGGCATTATTCCATTCCACGTGTATAAATTAGCAGCAACCGGAGATTTTGATGTCATGAGCCTTCGCATCATAGCGCCGCCGAGAAAGCAAGATCGCACCATTGAACGAAAAACGGACAGAGGCGATCATCCGCAAGATCAGCCACAAAGTGACGCGTGGGCTTCTCGACTTGCCAAATTAATACCCGCGGAAGCTTTAGGTCTTTATGGAGCAGGACAAGCGCTAATTCCCCCAGGTCGAGTGGATGCACTGTGGTTCCTAGCCACTGTCTGTTTGGTATTTGCAGGCATCCTTCGGTGGCGCGCCACACAAGACGCGAATCGTAAGCCACAGTACAAGGCGGTTGCGATTTCACTGGCATCCTTCGCGCTCTGGGTCGCTGCGATAAGACCTCCATCCGGGCCATTGGATTTAGGGGGAAACGCGTTTTTTGTCAGCCTACTCGCGCTCATATGGGGCACATTCATCCCGATAATTTATACAGGACAGTAGAACGCCAAATTTCTATTTCATCGGAAACGGATGTGAAACAGACAGATCTGGATCTCCGTATAAATTGTATAGAAGCCCCAGCGGGTTGTGGCATCTATCAAGCAATTCCCATTTTGCGTCGTGTAAAGACTCCCCGACAGTTCTGCCGGACAGCAGAGAGTCATAGAATATTTTCGAGAATGTAGCTGCAAATTGATTTGGCATAGGGGTTTGTGTCGCGATCAAACCCAAATGTCGCGTAATAGAAAACAGCGTTTCATAGCTTGTAATGTCATCCGGAGAAGTAACATTGCTACTACAAGCGTTCATGAAAATTAACGGAAGCGCGCGTGAATTATTTGATAGCTCATCGCCATGAAATCGTACCAGGCAGGACTGCAAATCTCCCATCGATATATGATATTCGGCTCCATTAAGTCCCTTTAGGGAAACGATATGTTCGCCATCTACATGCGCGCAATGGCAGCTGAAGTGTTGTATTTGATCCGGGTGAGATTGTTTCCGTCCGTCAAAGCTCCTGTCAGGAACCATCAAATAGCTAGCTAGCTTCTTGGCAATGTCTTCCGATGAAATATCGGGTGTCTCATTGAAGGTCTTGTTTGCGCGTTTTCTTTTAAGGGGAGTAAGTGACCCAATCACTTGCCGCCACAATGAAACTTTATTGTTATTAAATGGCCAAGGCCCGTCGAGTCGAATTTTGTTCGCGTTCTCTGCAAAATATGCGCGCTCATCATCGGGTATGCTGAGATCGCTATGCTGAAATAGTTTGATTGGCAGAAGAGGCGTCGAATTTAAGGTTCTGGATTGATATAGATTTTTCGGAAACTCAGGTATTCTGCGAATAATCGCTGTCATACCCAAGATTGCGCGCGCAGCGTTTTTTAACTCGCTTGGTGTCGGGGCGGCCGAAAATTTCGGATCAGAAAAGCTAAGGAGCGGGAGTACTTCAAGTGGGAGAAACATTCGAGGAGCATGAATTTCGACAAGTGGCGGCGAAGTACGGCCTGGGTCGATCAACAGCGCGTTCCCAAGTTGATCCACAAACAGGTTTGATAAAGGAACCACATCGCCACCAGCGATCAAAAATAAATAGTCCGCACCCAGATTTATGATTGACTGAATGAACTGCTGAGCCTGCTCTATACTACATTGGCAAGCTGCTGAGCCGAGCTGGTGACGTATTTCTCTAATCTTTTTAAAGTATTTCCGCCGGAAGTTTGAGATCTCATCGACACTTGCTGGCGATTTTATATCCAAAACACCACGATCAAGCGATCTAAACGTTAGATGATAATTTGTGTCAAATCGACCCTCAATATGTACGGCTGCAGCTTGCATTTGTGAAACTCTGATTAGGGGCTGTCGAGCACGGCTCAATGAATCTAAGCGTGGTGGTCTAGGTGCACAACCTGGACAAGGCGATTGTTTTGAGAAACCTGCAACCAAATCTCGAATTCATCGTCATTGTCACTGCGGTCTGCATAAATCTCAAATCGATCTGAATTTCCCTTCGCGGGCACTAAGGCTGGAACAATTTGTACGGCTGAAGACGAATAGCCAACTCGCAATTGAAGCTCAAAATTTATCCATTGGGATTTCTTTCCTCACACTTCTATTCGCGCGATCGCACCAAATTCTGGATATGTCTCACGGAATTGGACATAGAAAGCTACTCGAGTCCTATCTTCAGTTTCTCTTCTGCGTACTTGGATATAGCCTTTGTACTCAGAGAGTGTAGGAGGAGAAAGAGCTGCGACCACTGCGGTCTCAATCCTCTCCTCCAAAGCGCTCAAGCGGCTCGAAGGCAACTCCGAGTCGGCACTCAACATTTTCGGGGCGATACTAGTTGAAAAGCTTTCCAATATACCTTTTAGGCGACTGAAAATTATGTCAGAGGTTGCGATATCAACGAATGTTTTCAGACTGGTATTTTGAGCGTCTGTAGTGGAACCTTCGGCGGGACTGGGGTTTCGGTCGTGTGGCTCGATTACGCTCCGATATTGCCCATCGAAAATAATGCGTTTCACGACCTCTGTTGTCTCAGTCGCGTGCTCGGTTGCCTGCTCGGTTGCCCGCTGTAAGTCGAACACGGTCCGAATACCAATCTCTTGGAGTTGAAGGAATTTCTCTTTGCGCACGATCGTGGCGAGTTGCGCTTGCCCGACTAGGTCTAGCACCTGATAAATACCAAGTGTCGTCTCGACAAATATCACGATGGGGTTCGCGGCCGCGAGAGCCTCGACTGAGCGAATATACTTTGAATGTAATAGACTCGCGGTGTAGAAGTCGATTCCATCAATCATTTGGAGTGGCATGTTTCTATCGTGTGTTTCCCAGTGAGGCTCACTATCCTGAATTAGCCGTTTTACTCTGCGGCGTATAACCGGCGGAATTATTGCTCCATGAAGGCCGACAGCAATTGAAAAAATTGCAAGAATAATGGACGAAAATTGCCAGGCAGTAGTAAATATTAACGCTGGAAATATTATGTAAGAACAAATCACTGAGACTAGAAGATCCAAGCTTCCGCTGGAGAAGTGTATCGGGCTAAGGTCCAGATTTCTTGCGTGCACCGAGAGACGATAAATCGTGTAAAGATATGAAGTTGCGAACGCGATCGCGTAGAATCGGGCGGCTGATAGCTGAATTGTGTTATCAGAATTACTTCCACCGAGCGCCCCGAGGAAGAAATTTGATTGAAGAAACATATCGGGGTGCAGTGAAAGATATACGGCGACGGTGAGGAATGCTGTTGTGAGAGATATAAAGATCAAAATCGAGATGAATTCAAAGACGACATTTTGAATGCGGGTAGATAGGGAAATTGCGGATCGTCCGGTCAGTCCATATTTATGTGCTACATATTCGCCCGTCGGTACTGATGCAAGTTCAGGTAATGATTCCAATAGGCTGCGTAAATGATCGCGGCTTCGCGTCCGAGCATAGCTGAGCGCGGCGCGCAGGCCCACAGGCATAAGAGATGCAAAGATGAAACTGAGCGCTCCTATTTGCAATAGGCTCATGTCGTTCTCCGACTCATGATTTGGATCGCGGAATTCTTTCAATATGTTCGTCGCAGCCTAGCTTATAGTTTTCCGAAGTAAATAGAAATTCCATGCTCTGCAACCTGTGAGGCCGATTATCCAGCTCGGTCAGGCGAATGGTCTCCGGCTGGAGGCCTGCCGGCTGATATGCCCAATGCTCGCTTTGGTGGGGGAGAAAGAGGCCCTGCCTCTCCCTCCCCGCCAAGCATAATCGACACGGCCGTGGCTCCGCGCTGCGCTTGTGAGCCCGCTCCACCCG
>NZ_JBFUFF010000114.1:0-17715 GCF_056403555.1 Rhizobium sp. P2_G2 | reverse complement strand
GTGGACGTAGAGCCGCGTTCGTGCGGCTACGACCGCAAGAATCAAACGGGGTGTGGAATTCCGCGCTTGCAGAAGGACAAAGCCGGAAAAGAAACCGATTACTACATCTCGACAAATAATCTCCGGATGCCCGGCGCCCAGAGTCCATTCGTGCAGTCTGACTTCGCCGATGCCACCAAGGTACCCTTCCTGGTGACCCCGGGCGGGCTAACGTCGATCGATGGGAATGCGCTGCAAACCGGCGATCTTGTGACCGTGGTATGGCACGGCCATGTTGCGTACGGCGTCATCGGGGACACCGGTCCGACCGGGCAGATAGGTGAAGCGTCAAAGGCCCTTCTCGCTCAACTCGGCAAGAATGCGATAGAATCCGATGATCCCAGCACCACCATCATATTCTCGAACACGAAAGCCAGGATCATGAATCATTGGCCCCTGGACCCGGCCAAAATCAAGTCCGAGGCACTCAAACTGATAGCGGAAAACGGTGGCGTCATAGCGCTCAAGACCTGTGCGGGGCTTGAGACGCTAAAGTAATGTGTAAGGAAGCCGGTGGCATTGCTGACGTCAAGCAATGGCACTGATGCTAGGGGGCGCTCGGACGCTCGTCTGCCGTGGCAAGTTTCGAGCAGAATTGCGTGGTCAGGCTAATCAAATGCAATGAGAGGGGTTTTCGCAATGGCTGATTTCAACGACCATCAAGCGATGATGGCGTCCTCTAAAACTTATAACAAAGTCATTTCGGAGATCAAAAAGGCTTGGTTTGAGGCATTTGGAGAAGAATTGGTCGTCCGCGGATCCGCTCCGACCTCTCGCTTCGAAAGTATGGTGGATGAACTCCGCAGGCGCTGGACACGTCACGAGGATAAGGAGCGCCTGATCGTCGCTCTTGACCTCGAAGGCGATGAAAGGAAGAGCGTTGAAGATGTGATCGACAAGCTTGCCGCTGACAACCTTGTGAAGAACGTTGACGATCTCACCGCAAATCAGATCTTCTCCGCCATCCATGCGGTTGCATTCGATGCAGGGTCTGACGACGAGCTTGTCGAGATGGAGCTGGACGAATTCCTACGCCTCGTCTTGCGTCAGATATTTGACGGCAACAAAATCAGGGGCCGGATCAACATCGGACCGAACCGACATTTCCCTAGGCTTTTTCAGTGGCTCAGCGAATACGCCAGGAGCACCGAGTGGGAGGATGGCATTGGTTTGAAGATCCGCAACCTTTCGGGCCGCGGGCGTGTCGCGCAATATCCTATCGATCCGAAGCTGCTCAAGGTGGTGATAGATCGTGGGTATCTCTAATGTGGTAGCAAGGGAAACTCGCGTCGGGAACGTTTTGCGTGAACAAGCGACTGTATATTTCTCTTGAGTCGCTATCGTTCAACCGTTGATCGTGTAATCCGTAAGTGTATCAGATAATCAAGTCAGCGTCGTGGTTGTTTCCACGGCAATCATGATCCCATCTTCGACTAAGAATTTTCACGATAGCATAGGGGATCTCGTCAATTTCCTTGTTGACGAACATCGGAGTGAGATAGTCGGCGATCAGACCGGCACCGCCCAGAGCCTCCGACGTGGCGCGTTCGGCGTTTTCTTTCATCTCGTCCCAAAGTGCCTTGCCGCTAGGTTTCGCGCCAGCACCTCGATCGTGTCGTCCAGCCTGTCCAGCAGGAAATCCTTGGCTCCGTCGAGGAAGCCCGCGTCTTTGCGACTTCCGACGGCGTCACGAAGTATGTCGCCGATCGTGCTCCAGATGTCGGATCTCCAGATGAACGAGTACGGATAGATCTGGGCCTGGAGGAGCGGCGCTAGGTTGCTCGACACCGTCTGGAGCGCGCTGTCCTGACCGACCAGTCCGCCGTGTGTATAAAGAAGCCTGAGATTTCGGAAAGCCTCTGTGAGCCTTGGGCGGGGTTTCCGCTGCCCGGCATCTAGAAGCGCGAGTCATAGCAAGATCGTCGCCATACCCCAGCTGCGGATGGGCCATGAATCCCCCGTCCCTTGCTCCACGGTGAAATGAAACTTCTTCAGCCGCTTCGCCTCCAACATTCTCAGCATGTCCGAAAACTGATCCCGCGTGACGTCGAGTGACAAGCTGAGAGATGGAAGCTCCCCGCTCTTGAACAACGAGCCTGCGTCCGGAAACTCCGTCTTCATCGGCGTCGGGGCTATAATCATGATCACACCGGGCCAAGTGAAATGAGGCTCAGGCATGGTGAGGGTCGCCGGCAGGACGATGTAGGTGAATTCGACCGATTGGCGCGACGGCTCGTCCTGAACGACCTGTCCAAAGTTGACCGTGCAGCTTCCGAAAATTTCTCCCCGCCAGCCACCGGGTCTGATCTCCGGCAGCCTGAAGGATGGATTCTTCTTTAATGATGCGTCATAGCCGATTTTTCCAGAGCTCCTCCGGAAGGAACTTTGCAAGCTATCATCCGGGCGCACCCGGTCAGTGTGGGGTGCTCTCTGCTTTTTCATCGTCATTCCTCCCGAGTTTGCCGGTAGATGGCAACGGCATCGGCAAAGACCGTTGCGCTACTTTGCGACCGAAGGCTGCAAACCCGATAATGGCACCGGTGCTGAAGTCGCGACCCTAGCAGGCCTCATCACGGAGCGTTTGCTCAATCTGGATGAGGCATTGCCGCAGAGGCAGTCGTCCTTGGCAAGATTTTTGATGGGGCATGACTAAGCGAGGGTACCGATCTCGATGTTGCCACCTCGCTTGCCACCATCCTCGAAGCCCAGTCCGGTCTCGGCAGCCGCTTTCGCTATTCGAAAATCAAATCGCTCGACGATGCCGAGCAGTTGCGTCGTCGTGATCCAGAATTGGCCACCAAGATCGAGGAAATCCTTGCGGTGCAATTCGAACGAGCGAAGGAAATCGTCAGGGGAGATCGTGAATTCCTTACGGTGCTGACGCACGGGCTGGTGGAGAAAGGTGTCATCGCGCCCGACAAGGTCTGTGAACTGGAACAGATGGATCGCGCCGCTATCGATTTCGAAGCCACTTAATTTTTGAGAAAAGGGCCCGATCCGTGGCCCTTTTCTCAATATAGATGTTCTTAGCGCGGCGTGAAAAGCTTATCGTAAACGTCCTCGACAGGGTCCTCCCATTGCGTTCGAGGTCCAAGACTATCTAAATGCAATAGCGTCAATTCCTGGTCATATCGATCCGACCGCAGGGACATTTCAACGACCGGCTCATCGAACCAAACGCCCGCCGGATGCCGAATGCCGCTCATGGCCTCGTCACCAAATTCTTGTCTCACAGCTGCGGACGCCGCAGGCAATTCGACCACGTTGTTTTTTGTCCGGAAGTACCTTCCAGACTTCAATGCCGTATCGCTGGACTTAGCCCAGTGAGCGAATCCCTCGTTGGATATGACCAAAATCGACCTGGATTCCGTATATTCCAGCCAACGTAAGATGGCGGCGGTGAGAGAGACGCCGTAGCGGCTGGCCACGGCGCCAAGCCTTTCCAAATTTGGACGCTCTTTTGATGCTATCTGCCGCCGAAAATCATGGAAAGGCATAAGTAGGGCCGCTGCGAATTGGTCAGCTTCCTTCTCAATACCTTTGCCCGCCCTACGATTGATGCTGTTCTCATCGCAATAAATCCCACCATCGAACCGGCTGTCTTGTTCAATCAATCGGCGATGCAGGACATAATGCCCAAATTCATGTGCGACGGTGAAGGCCCGTCGGGAATCTGATTGGTCATCGTCATACATGATACCCCACTGCCGTGGTTGAGTGTCACTGTAGACCAGCGCTCCCACACATCCGGGAAGGTTTGCCCCGACAACCTGATGGATCGGACTGACAGGCGCGATCTGGGCTGAATATTCCAGCGCCAACACTTCAACATTCACGGGGTGGCGGTCAAATCGATCCGAGCCAAATACCAGATCAAGCATCTTGGTGATGCGATTTGCCTCGACAAGCGCTCTTGGCGTTTCAGGTATGGTCACTTCTTGCCCATCTTCGCTAACGATTCTGCCATTTCCCGGAGAGCCTTGCGAGTGTCATCCGGCAAGCCGCTGTACTGGCGAAAGAAAGCGATGTCTTCCGCCTCCTTGCGAGTCTTGTCGTCGCTTCCAATCAGGTAGTCGGCGGTGACACCGAGAGCTTTAGCAATCTCGGCTAATTTTTCCGCTGAAGGCCTTGGAGGGTCCTTGTTTTCAAGTTCCCAAATATAGCTTTTTGAAGAACCCGACAACTCGGCGAGTTGATCCAGGGTGAGCTTCTTCTCAGTTCTAAGCGCCTTTATTCGAGCGCCAAATTTGCCTTGCACCATCCGATTTCCTTTCCTTCTTGTCTCTTTTCCACAGGTTCGGAGTAGACGTACTGTATGACCCTTGACTTCGGAAATCAAGAGTCATATATCTTGTTCAGAGTAGCGAACTTTTTAATTAAGTTTTAGCGAACTCCATCAGTCAACAAAGGGGAGCACGACGATGACAAGCCAACTCGCGCATCAAACACAACCACTGGAGAAGTCATTTGGCAAACTACATCACCACCATCGATGGAATTGATCCATTTCTAAACCGCATCGATGCCATTCTTGCTGAGATCGCTTTCAGCGTCCAACTTCCGCCCTCACTTCACGGGAAGGCAGTTACCAGGTATGAGGCGGTACGAAACCATCTCGAAGCCGCAACCTCGATTTTCAACGATCAAATCGAGCATTTTTATCCTCAAGGTTCGATGGCCATTGATGCCACTATATCGAACCGGGGAACCGATGATGAGTACGACCTAGATATCGTCGCCCAACTCGGCGACAAGTTTCGCGCTTTGTCGCCCCTACAGATTCTGACGGAGCTTGGAAAAGCGTTGATTGGGTATCGGGGCCTTTCGGTGGTTCGTCAAACCAGATGCGTGACCATCTATTACGCCGACAACATGCATCTTGATATCAGTCCGTCGCTTCGCGATTGGGGTACCCCCGACCGACAGAGTGTCATCATGCACGCTAAAGGCCCAAAGGCTTCGGCTGACGACGAAGAAGTGCCAATGAACGCATTTGGTTTTGTCGAATGGTACCGGGGGAAGACCCCTGTTGAGCGAAGGGTTGTCGAAGCATTTTCACGCAGATGGCAAGATGCTCAAGATCGTCGCGTGAAAGTAGATGCGGACGTTGATCCAGTTCCTATCCAATCAGAATTTGTGGTCAAAAACACTCCAACGTTGGCTTTGCAGCTTCTGAAGCGGTATCGCAACATCCGTTATTCCAATCGACCCGGGCGGATGCCACCATCGGTTATGCTCTCTTACTATGCGGGGGCCGCGGCTCTTCCTGGAAGTTCTCTGACCGAAATGGTCTTGCGTATCGCTCGACGAATTATTGGCGATATCGAAAATGCGACTTTGGGGAATCAATTGCTGTACATCGCAAATCCTGTTTACGAGGACGATGTTTTCACGGACCGCTGGCCCGAAAATCTTGACCAACAGCGCCGATTTTCGACCGATCTAAAGGAATTAATCAAGGGCTTGGAAAGCGCCATCGCGGGCGAGATGCTGCCCTCGCGCCTTCAGGATTGGTTGCGCGAAGTATTCGGGGACAGGGTCGTCACTAGGGCCGTCGATCAAATGGCTCAGCAAACGAAAGCTGCCGCAGCCGTTGGCGGTCAGAGTTACACCAAACGCGGCGGCATTCTTGTTCCGGCGGCACCTGCCATCATCCCAGCCCGATCCGCATTTGCGTCACCGGTAAAGGCATCTCCGCACACTTACTTTGGAGACCAGTTCAAATGAGCAAGGAGCTAAAATCGTTACCCGAACAGTTGGCTGGAATGGCAGCTGACTGGCCGACGTTCCGGGTCGGGAAAATCAACCGGAAAAATCAGTCGGCGGTATGGACCGGTGATCTGGGGCCGCAATTCACGACTTATCGCATTCGGGTTCGATACGAAGTGGGGGAGTTCCCTGAAGTCCGCGTCCTTAGGCCGGAACTGGAACGTCGACCAGGCAATGAAGAAGGCTCGCTTCCTCATGTTTACGGTCCACTGGACGATCCAACACTTTGCCTGTTTGATCCCGACGGTGACGAGTGGGATTCCACGATGTTGCTCTCTAGGACGATCATTCCTTGGACCATTGATTGGCTGACCTTTTACGAATTCTGGCTGATGACGGGCGTTTGGTCCGGCGGAGGCCGCCATCCGACGCCGCTGACCGAGGAGACTCCAGCATGAATTATATCGCACCACCCCGTTCAGATGGCACCAATCACCGAGGCCGTCAAAAGCAACCGTGGCCCAAGGACCGACTGTTTCGAATTCTATCGGTCGACGGCGGCGGCATTAGAGGTATTTTCCCGGCTGCGTATCTGGCTGAGATCGAAAATCGCTTTTTAAACGGAAAAGCCATTACGTCATATTTCGATATGATTGCGGGCACGTCGACCGGTGGCATTGTCGCTTTGGGCCTTGCTGACGGCATGACCGCAAGACAGGTTCTGGAAATCTACACTGATCGCGGCGAGACGATCTTTCCATCACCGAAAGGTCTTGGTGGGCTCGTGAAGAAGTTGCGGTTTCTAACAAAGCCAAAACACGACCAACGCGTGCTGAAGAATGAACTGCTAAGAATTTTCGGCGGCAAGGTACTTGATGACGCTTCAACCCGGTTGGTCATCCCGACCTTCGAGGCGGTCCACGGTGAGCCATATATCTACAAGACGCCTCATCATCCAGACTATCAGCTGGATCGGCACAAGACGTTTGTMGATGCCGCGCTACACACGACAGCGGCACCGGCTTATTTCGCAGCTGTCGACAATAACGGGCATATCATGATCGACGGTGGCGTCTGGGCCAACAACCCAACCATGAACGCCGTCGTTGACGTGATCGCTTGTTACGATATCCCGCTGGAGAATATCCGTATCCTATCTCTGGGTACCGGCGAGGAAGTCCTGAACCTGAAGCAATCGCAGCTGACGGGTGGCATCAATGGCTGGGGGATTTCCATCGGAGTGCCGCCCCTCTACAAAATGGCTTCGCGAGGCCAATCGAAGAATGCCATCGGCCAAGCAGGTCTTCTCATTCAACGACGCAACATTATTCGCATCGACGTTGACGAAAGAGGTCAGCAGATCGCCCTGGACGATGTCGCCAAGTCGAAAAAGGAACTTCCTCGGTTGGCTCGGAACGCGGCAGAGAGCACTGGGCAACTGATCGATACAATGTTTCTGCAGGACGAAGCTGATCCCTTCGTTCCAAGTCCTCTGAGGTCGTCGGGGTTGCATCGAGAAGCTTAGCGTAACCGATTGCATCCCGGTGCCCCACCGACGCCGATGGCGCAATAGAAGAGGCTGAAAAATGCCCGCAATGGACGAAACCGCTGGCCATTTGCTGTTTCGTGTTCTTGGAACTACATAGGAGAGATTAGGGCGTCGCCGATTGCGACTGCAAATTGCAGATGACGAAGATATTATGGGAATTGAAGTAAGCGATAAGAAGGCCGTCAGTTTAAATGATCAACATGAGAATGGGGTAAACACCTCAATTAACGGCAATCCCAGCAGAAGTCGATTGAAGGGCATTGAGTTCGTCCACATCTTCAGTCGCAACCAGAACGGCTCCCGTCGAGACGATGGAAATCCGCTAATCTTTGCTCTGAAGGGACGTCGAGGCTTTTCGATAACACCCTTCTGGGAAAAGCAGATCATGAACCGCGCTTCGGCTATCCTGTCTTCTGTGAAAAACGAGTTCACGGATATCGACTATTGTATGCCCGTGCCGTCTTCGTCGCCTTTTTGCAGCAAATTCGCGGCGCTGGTTGCGCACGTTCTTGAGAAGCCCATTCTCGATCCAAAATTCATTCGAAAGAAGCGAGTTGGTGAGATTCTTGCTCAGATAGAGAAGAATCCACCCAAGGTTCGACATGGTTTGAAGACAACGTACACCTCGCAGCTGAACGCCTGGCAGCAAACCGACCCGCTCGCGGAATATCAAGCCAAAGAGATTGACTTATCGCTGCGACATCTGTTCGACATGTTCACGATTGACGGCGAGGCTCCAGTTCTTCATGGAAAGAAGGTGCTTATAGTCGATGATCTGTTTGCAACCGGATCGTCGGTCATCTCAATTAGAGAGATTGTGCAGAATCAACTTGGAGCGGAGGTAAGGTCAGTTTGCTTTTTGAGCGGCGCACAAAAGACTTGACCATTTCCATCGCAGCCCCTATCTTTGCAACAGTGCTCGGAGCAATCCGCGACCCTGTATCAACCTCAGGGTCGTAAAATATGAGGCAGGGCCTTAAAACCTTGCAGGTCCGCGCTAGCACCGTCTACCGAGGTCAAACCCTTAAGGGGAAAATATCGGGAAGCTACGAAGCGGGTAGCAAGAATATGGAGAGGGAGGTCGCGAGGCCTCCTTTTTTCATTCTGGCACCCTGAATGGACTGGCTTGGCAAATCAAGTGTCGATTGTCGGGCGATATCTGACGGATGTTCGTAGCTTACCTTTCAGAGGGAGCTGCAAAATCTAGCCCGAATTCACACCAAGGCAAACGCCAGACAAATACATTAAGTTGTCGTGAACGAATTCTCGCCTTGCACGACAATGGAGCATACCTTGGGCCAAGCAAAGAATAAATCGTCGGGGCGGCAGCCGCCGCGCCGCGAACGCGCTATTGCTATTGCGCCAAAGGAGGATGGATGTAAGGGAAACCTCTGCGCAAATGCTCTAAGGCCCAGAGGTCGCGAGATCGAATGGCCTGGCGTAATTTGTCGCAGTCAACTGGCCCCAATACATCGTTCGAATTGTACCAGCGTATACGCTCGTCGACGAAATCCTTCTGCGCAAGAAGTTCAATCTCGTTATTAATCTGACTTCTGAAGTCATTTTCTACAGCACTTGGCTCGCAGAACCGTTCGAGAGCTTGAGTAGATCGTTCTAACGCGAACAAATATACTCGTTCATTAGAGTGGGCCGCTTTATCAACGTCATTTTCACCTACACATGTAGACACGTAATACCCGAACGCGTCATTGAACTCATTAACCTCTCTTTGCTGATCTGGTGTGGGCGGATTGTAAATACCGTCAGGAACAATCTGATCGTYGTCTACCCACGGCACCTGTCTGGTTTCAAAACTAAAATATGCTTTAAGGTCGTCAGAAAAAGCAGGGCTGCCAATTCTAATTTGAATACTTCTCTTTTCACGAATGCCAGGTGTTTGGATGGAAAGGAAAGGAGAACGGCTATTGACCTTCACTATAACCCCTGTTTCGTCTTTATCAGTCAAAGGAAGGGGTTCAATGGATGTGCGTGTCCGCCATAATTCTTTGTAGTTCTTTTTTGACATGAAAGCGTCTGCACAAACAAAAATCTCGTTAAAATACTTGTCTTTATCGATGCGATGCACAGGATAACCAACTTCATAGGGTATGTTTGGATAGTTATAACCAATTGTTAATATAGCTGCAGCAATAAATGACATTAATGTCCAAAAATACAGTCTCCTCTCTGCGTAGTAAGTGAACGATCTATTCCATAGAGCCAAAAATAGGTATAAAAAAAATATTAATATCAGGAATCCCATCAAATAAAGCAAAGGCGATACCCAAAAATATGAAACGAACGCTTTATATGACATATTCAGGCCTTATTTTTATTTTCTTTGTCCGTAATACTTGTGGCTTGATCTAAAGACGATTTTCCGAAAAGAGTTTCAAATATCAAACCCATGAATACACCGAGGGCAGTTTCGATAATTGATAAGGTCAACTTAAGATCATCTGGATTTTGTCCTTGATTTTCAAATGCATAGCTATAAATGGCGTAAATTATCCCTGTTGAAAACGCCAAGGTGAATAGGACAGCGAGCACCGCAAATTTCACATCGATCGGCTGGCCATAATCAGGGTCAGCCGTCGGATTTCTCATATGGCGCGCGACCTCTTTTATGTAAGCTAGCGCATAGATGGACGTGACTGGAGCCAAAATCAGTGCTGTGATTTGGAAACTTTGAAGATTCATCCTAGGCTTCAACCATAGAAAGCAGAGGAGCATAGCCAACAAATGGAGTAGCACCAATGAGAAGCCGATACATGTCTTGACATGACGAAGTTTTACCATCGATTCCTCCTGTGGTAGCGCTAAACTACTATGAAGCTTTATAACGTCAATGCCTCATCTGATGGGTTGCCGGATCGTGATGGATACCACGCCACTGTCAGCCATTTGGCAAGGCTCGCTCTAAGCACAAAACGGGTTTGATGTGTGTCTTTAATGCATACCCAACCGAGTTACCCGCGTTCACCAAGGAGAAAGCCTTAGACAGCGGAATTTTCTTGCCCATAATGAAGTTCTGCACAAAGCGCTTCCCGATGATTTTCCGGAAAAAGTACGTCCCTACGGGACAATCTTCAAACTGATCGGCGGAACAAATGCCGCCACGTCAGTTCTCAAGGGCTCTGATCGTGTCGCGCTCTTGGAAGCGGTAAAAGGGAACGCTCCCTCAATCGCAAAACGAGATCCGCAAGAATTTGTGCAACTACAAAAAGATATCGAACTCGTAAGTCTCGACAGGATGATCGAAGCGTTCGAGCGAAAACTCGGGCGCAACCGCAACGAACTGGAGCGGCAACGGCTATTCGAAATCAATCCGTTTATTCTATCGATGATTTTTGGATATCCGCTGGTTGTCGTGCAACCCTCCGCCTCTGTGGGCGGTGGAACCGTTGCTGGCACTGGAACAAAAATCGCGGATTTCTTATCCAAGAATAGCTCGACCCACAATGCTGCACTTGTGGAAATCAAACGGCCAAACACAACGCTGTTCGGTGCTGAATACAGGGCAGCAGCGTGGGCTCCGTCGCCGGCGCTGACGGGCGCAGTAGTCCAAGTGCTTGATCAGCGGCAGAACTTTGTCTCCAATATTGCACCGATCAAGCATTGGTCTAAAATTCCTGAGTTGGAGGCTTATTCTGTCGATTGGGTTCTTGTCGCTGGCAGAACGCCCACAGTTACTGACCAAATAGCATCTTTCGAGTTGATCCGGAGCCAGACGTGCGTATTGTCACCTTCGACGATCTTCTCGGAAAATTGGTGCTGTTGCGCGAAATGCTCTCTGGCGAACGATATGTCTCGTCAGTTGACCCTGCCGATTACGATTACGATGACGACGACGATGGCCTCATTCTTGACGACGAAGACCCTAACGAATGGCCATGTTTATCCATTGCGATCACGATGCGAACTAGATCACCAAGTATCGTTCTCAGCTGTGGCCACGGCGCTTCTTTGAGCTTCATCCCAGGATCCTCCATTCGAATGAGACAATGGAGCTTGGCTGTCACTTCGACGAGCGAGGTCGGATTGGCTGTCCATAGTACGCGCGCCAATATTCCTTCCTGCGCGGAAAGAACACGTTCGGAGGCAAGGGCAGCGCTGAAGCCGAACTTTTCGTCCGCGTCCTTCCATTTCTTCCGGCGGCGGCGTAGCTGAGATTGCGCTTGTGTAATCTGGTCGGCGTTCAGTTTGGATTTCAGCCGCTCGATTTCAACGAAGGAGTCAATAATCACGGACGCTGCTTGGCCAGGAATCGCAATCTCCACAATCGGAAAGCTGCCGGCGGCCGCAAGTACCTGTGTTTCAAGTTTCTGCTGAAGTCTTGTGATGCGCTCACACCGTCGGTGGATGACGTACCACTCCTGCCATAGTTGCGCAGCCGACTTCCGACCAGGCTGCTGGCGGCTTGCCAGTTTCCGAAGTTCCGCGGTCCGTGACGTCAGGATCTTTGCCGTGACGTTGAGGAGATTCCGGCGAGTGATCGCAGGTGCAGGATCCGCTTGTTCGCCTTGAATGGAATTGCTTTTTCTGCGGTCACCTGAAGGCAAAGTTCTGCTAGTCTCAGAATCAGCCATGATCCAAGCTCCAGTAAGCTAGATTGTGGTCAGGCTGGGTGACGTGTTCGCGCATGTCATCCAGCCGGTATCTGAGCAGAATAAACGTACCTGTTTATTTCGTCAATAACCGGGAGGGCGACTGGGTCGTGCTTGCCAGTAAGGATAGTGATCATAGACCATGGGACGTCCGGCACTGAATGTTGAAGAAACAAAAGTCCGTCTCTCCCCTGAGACGAGGGCTCGCATCAAGGCCCTGGTGGGAAACTATCAGATCGCTGCGTTCATTCGAGTGGCTGTAGAGAACGAGTTGGCTCGGCGAGAGGCCGAAAACAATGCGAACCAATCGCCCTCGCAGGACGCTGCTCCAGAATGAAGTTAGGCCCGGGGGCCATCATTGCCGATCGAACATCGCCTTGAACTCCGCATCCTCGAAATACCGCAGCTTCCTGGCCCGGACTGGCCGCTGCCCCTGACGAAGCAAAATCATTCGATCCGCGGGCAATCTCATGATCTCGTCCGGGTTGATAAGATCGCGGGCGGAGATATGTTGCGAGGTGGAGTTCTTGCCCTCGCTCCATGATTTTGTCGTGTACACCGCGTCGGTCTTGCCGATCGCCTTGCCGATGAGCTCGGCCGTCTCGACATCATTTACCCCAAACACTTGCAGCACGGAAGCGTTCGACAGAAATGTGCCGGCGCTGCGGCCATAGGTGGCGCGCAGCTGGTGGATGTCCTGCAGGATAGGCCAGAGCTGGACGCCATATCCGGCCATCAAACCCATTGCCCGCTCGACGGGCGCGAGCCGACCGAGCGCCGCGAACTCGTCCAGCAGATAGAGTACGGGCTGGCGCGGAGACGTGGCGTCACGGGCCAAGTCCGTCAAGCTTTGTGTGACGAGCAGCCGCAACCATCTGGAATAGGTCGACAGGCGGTGCGGCGGAAGCACCAGGAACACCGAGGCGGGGTTGCGCTTGAGATCGGCGAAGGAAAAATCCGATCGGCCCAAGACCGCCGTCATGCGTGGACTATCGAGGAAATGCGTGTGCCGCTGCGCGGCGGAAAGAACGCCCGAAGCCTCTCGATCCGACTTGCCAACTTGCCGGTTGGCTGCCCTGGCAATCAACCCGCTGCAGTCAGGCATGTCCTGCATCTGTGTGAGAAGTGCCGCAAAGCGGTCCGGTGCCAATGCTAAGGCTCTCCGAAGTGTTCCAAGATGCCGATCGGCCGGCGGCTCTGCGGCCACGACATAGAGGAGCAGCCCGGCAATGAGCGCCTTTGCTTCCTCGTTCCAATGCGCGTCTCCCGCCATGCCTGGCTCGTCGAATACAAGAGCGTCGGCCAGCATACCGGCATCTTCGGCGACATCCAGCCCGTTTGCATCGAGCCGGTCGAGAGGATTGAACGCGGATGGCTGCCAACCCGTCACTCCGAACGGATCAATGACGTGAACTGGTCCGAATCTTTGGCGCGCACGACCGGCGATTTTCACATTCTCGCCCTTCGGATCTATGCAGATCACCGAACGCTCTGCAGTGAGCAGGTTGGGGATAATGGTGCCTACGCCCTTACCTGTTCGTGTCGGCGCCATGGTCAACAGATGCGCCGGCCCGTCATAGCGCAAGAGATCGCCGGATTGCGGATCGCGCCCGATCAGAAGCCCGCTGTCGCCCGCCGCCAGCGACCGCCTTTCCTTTTTGTCGGCCCAGCGCGCGGATCCGAATACAGAGGGCATCGGGCTGTCCTCGATGAAGGCGGAGAGGGCGCCGAGTATGCCGAAGGTAATCGGAAGAAAGGTGGCTATCACCGCGATCGTCTCGCTGACTGGTCCAGGAGCAAAACCACCGACCACTCGGATGAGGAAGCTGATGAGGAGAATTAGCGTCGAGAACACCGTTCCGATGATGACGCAGACGATGGCAAGCAGGGGCGCCGTGAGCAGCGACTTCATGAAGTTGGAAAAGGTTATCAACCTTGCCTTCCGCTGCTTCCTGGGTCGGCCGATGGCGGTTCGAGAATATCATTGAACAGCAACCTGTCGCCATCGCGCGTGAGAAATCCGGGAAGTTCTGCACGCAACCAATCGAGCAGCCGCGCAGCGAAGGCCGGATCATTCGAATGTTCCAGTCGATGGAGCACGAGAGCGCCGAGCAGGATCTTGCGCCTCGTGTCGCGGGCACGTTCCTGTTTGCCAAGGCTCGCTACCAGCGTCTTTCGGCGCTGTTCCAGTTCAGCGATCCTCTGGGTGATTGGCTTTCGTACCATATTCATCTCCATTCACTGGAGACGAGGCTACGCTGCAGGCTAGCAGCCTCAATACTGTGAATCCTACAATAGCCGCGCATGCTGACATCCCTTAGACGGAGAGAGCGGAGCGAAAGAAGTTCCAAGGGCGCACTTACGAGTTGCTGCGCAACTCAGCGCTCAGAATGCCCGCTTCGCTCAACGGGGGCTGGCATGGCGATTTACCATTGCAGCATGAAGCCGATTGCCCGCGGCGGTGGCCGCAGCGCGGTGGCTGCCGCCGCCTATCGCACCGCAAGTCGGATCCTCAACGAGCGCGATGGCCTAGTGCACGACTTTACCAGCAAGCGCGGCGTCGAGCATTGTGAGATCGTCCTGCCCGAAGGTGTCGATGCAGGCTGGGCGCTGGACCGGGCAACGTTGTGGAATGCCGTCGAGGGTGCCGAAAAGCGTAAAGATGCGCGTGTCGCCCGGGAATTCGAGTTGGCACTTCCGCATGAGCTAAACCGAGACCAGCAGATTGCCTTAACACGCGCCTTCGCGCAGGATCTGGCCGACCGGTTTGGTGCGGCAATCGACTTCGCAATCCATCGACCATCCGGCGATACCGACATCCGCAATGTGCATGCCCATGTGCTGATGACGACGCGCACGATCGGGCCGGACGGGCTTGGCGACAAGACGCTGATCGAGCGAGAGAACAAATGGCTGCTGAACAACAATCAACCGACCTCGCATATGCAATTGCACGACATTCGCCAGGCTTGGGAGCACCATGCCAACCGAGAACTCGTGCAGGCCGGTCTCGACGTCCGGATCGATCATCGTTCGCATCTTGAGCGTGGGCTGGAAATCGAGCCGACCGAGCATATGGGCGTTCACGCCTCACAGATGGACCGGCGCGGTCTTGGTGTGTCTCGCGCTCGCAATGAGGCGCAGGCAGCAGCACGCAATGCGACCCTCATCCGCGAGAAGCCCGAGCAAGTCCTGACACTGATCACTGAAGAGAAGAGCGTCTTCGATCGTCATGACGTGGCGCGCGTGCTGCACCGCTATATCGATGACGTGCAGGCATTCCAGAATGCCTTTGCCTCGGTGATGATGTCGCCGGCCCTGGTGGAATTGCAGCCGGAGAGGAATGGCGAACTGGCGCGCTATTCGACGAAGGAGATGGTGGAAATCGAGCACGCCATGGCTTCGCGCGCATCGAATATGAAGGGTATGCGAAACCACGGCGTGGACATCTCTTACGTCGAGGCCGCATTGACCCGGCAGCATGACGCGATCAAGGCTGCAGTGGCTGCTTCCCTTGATGAAACGGTCGAGAGTGGCAATATGCCCCGTAGCGAGCAGAGCCAGCGAAATGCGAATGCCGGGCTCAGCGAGGAACAACGTCTTGCCGTCAGGCATATTACCGGGCCAGAGCAGATCGCTGCCGTCATCGGCTTTGCCGGCGCCGGCAAGTCGACCATGCTGGCGGCGGCCCGCGATGCGTGGGAAGGCCAGGGTTATCGCATTCATGGCGCGGCATTGGCTGGCAAGGCAGCGGAGGGATTGGAGGAGTCGTCCGGAATTGCGTCTCGCACCTTGGCGTCCTGGGATTATGCCTTGCAGAACGGGAAAGGCCAGCTAGGGAAAGATGATATCTTTGTCATCGATGAGGCCGGCATGGTGAGCAGCCGGCAACTTGCAAAATTCGTCGGTGAAGTCCAGGCACGCGGTGCAAAGCTCGTCCTGGTCGGCGATCACGAGCAGTTGCAGGCGATTGGAGCGGGTTCGCCGTTCCGGGCGATCGTCGAGCAGGTGGGAGCCATTGAGCTCTCGGAAATCCGCCGCCAGAAACAGGAATGGCAGCGCCAGGCGTCGACCGCCTTTGCCACCCATCGGACGGGGGAGGGATTGGAAAAATATGCCGAGCATGGAGACGTGCGTTTCCTCAAAGATCGGGACGTTGCGCGAGCCGACCTGGTGGCGGATTATCTCGCGGATCTCGACCAGCGGCCGTTGGGGTCCCGCATCGCGCTGGCGCATCGTCGCACTGATGTTCGGGCAATCAATGCTGACATCCGGTCAAAGCTGCAGGCAAATGGAAAACTGGCGCGGGGCGAGCGGGGGACTGGCGAGCTTGGGTGTGAGCGCGTCTACCAGACCACTGACGGTAAGCGTGCGTTCGCGCCGGGTGATCGGATCGTGCTGCTGGAGAACGACCGGCATCTCGGTGTGAAGAACGGCATGCTGGGAACAGTCATGGCCGTCGAACAGAACGCGATACAAGTCAGGCTCGACGGCGCGGTGCTGAACAAGACCCGCGAGGTCACTCTGTCGATCAAAAGTTACCAGGCCTTTGATCATGGCTATGCGACCACAATTCACAAATCGCAGGGGGCGACGGTCGATCGCGCCTATGTCATGGCGTCGAAGACGATGGACCGACATCTGACCTACGTGGCGATGACGCGCCATCGCGACGCGGTCCAGCTGTATGTTGGGCAGGATGAGCTGAAGGATCCCAAGGCGCTCGCCGCCAGCCTCGGCCGGTCGGGGGCGAAGGAGACGACGCTTGACTACACCGGCGCCTTCGGCGAGCGGAGGGACATGGTAGGGGAACTCGGCATCCGCAGCGAGATTGCCGTAGGTGTCGCGCCCGGTCAGGCTGAGGTTCAGCCGGTCGCTCGCGACAGTGCTATCGGTGCGCGCCTTCGCTCCCCAGCCGATCTTCGGCCGTCAGACGCCCAAAATGGAATGCAACCAAGTAAGGCGGACGGTCCTGCGGAACGGTTTCCGCCACTCATACCGGCATGCACCACGTATGATCGCAGCGTCGAGGACGTCGCGCGCAAAAAGGCCATGCCCGACCTGGAGCACGCAATGGAGGCTGTCCGCTCCGTCGCGCGCGAGGTTTATGTCGATCCGGACACTTTTGCGTCCAAGATTGGCAAGGCCATCGTTGGGCAAGACTCTGGGGCGCACGGCTACCCAAAATTGGTTGCCGAGCGCCCCGAGCAGTTCGGTGAGCTGCGGGGCAAGGTTGGGCTATTCGGCAAAAACAGTGAGCGGAAGGCAGCACAGCACCGTGCCAAGGCTCTCAGCCATCACGTTGCGTCTGCCGTCAAGACGTGGGAGCGGAGGCTGGAAGCCGAGCGGCGATCCGAGACATGGAAGCGGGAAAAACAGGATGTCGTTGAGGTACCCAGTTTGACCGCTCGGAGTGAGGAGGTCCTAAGGGAGCTGGACGCCACGCCACGCGCGGAGAAGGACGCTTTCCTGGAGAAGATTGCCGGCATGCCGGAAGGGGCACATGCGCTGCAGGAGGCAGAGGCGCTCGTAGCTGCACTGCAGCAGCGGTTTGGCAGCGCCGATCCTCGCGAGCTCATAAAACACATGAAGCGCATTGAGCCAGAACTCGCCGCGCGTGTCGATCGCATCACGGACATCGCCCGGATCGTTGATCGTGCGCATAGGCAAGAACTATCGTAAGCGCCGTCTCCGCCCCATTGGATTGGCTATATTTTGAGGCTTGCTGCGTGTGCGAGAAGGTTTCCAGGACTAACTGGAGATTTGCATGGCAGAAGATGGATTTGTGGGTCGCTACGAAGTTGTCGAGCC
>NZ_JBFUFF010000113.1:0-19569 GCF_056403555.1 Rhizobium sp. P2_G2 | reverse complement strand
AACCTCTTCGTCGCCACCTTCATGGGCAGCCCGGCGATGAACATTCTGCCCGCCAGGACAACGGAAGCGGGCCTGTTGGTGGCCGGCATCGCGCCCGTCCCCGCCGCCGGCGTGACTGCCGCGACGGAGATTTCCTACGGCATCCGCCCGGACGACGTCACCATCGGCGGTGATGGCGCCGTGCCCGCCGAGGTTCTTGTCGTGGAACCGACGGGATCGGAAACACATGTCACCGCCCGCCTGGCTGGACATGAGATCACGATTGTCTCCAAGGAGCGCTTGGATATCCGGCCGGGAGAACCGGTTGCGGTGAATTTGAATTCGGAGCGCCGGTATTCGTTCAATGCGAATGGCCGAAGGGCTTGAGTGTGCGGTGGCGCAGGATGACTGGTCCGAACATACGAGCAACACCCATCGATCACGATAGAAGCGCTGCCCGAAGTTCTCGGCGCGAGTTGCAAATCGGCAGTCTTCTCACGACCCCACGCTGAGGTACCCCTGGTGATGTGATAAGCCTTTGCCTGATCAGATCACTGAGAAGCCGCGTGCCCTCGCGCTAGCTCCACCCGGCATGTCTGACTGAATTCGAAAAGAAAGTTCATCGCGCCGGAACGGGCGAGATCAGCGATCTCGTGGAGGGATCGATTGGGCGCAAGGTAGGCTTCGATGATATGCTCCATAGTCCGTTCCGCCGCTGCCACAACCGAAGGGGACGAAATCAGGCGCATCTGAGCGACCAGTGCGTACAGGAGGACGAGATCGGATACGTCGTCCTTCTGATTGCTCAGGGCATCGCCAAAAAGGCGGGTCGCTTCGGCAATGAAATCGGAAAAAAGCTTCTCACGCTTGGCAACGTCAAGCTCACGATGCTTTTCTCTCAATTTGGATTGGTGGGTCAGCCATGTGGCCGCAAACGAGGTCAGGCTGCCTATGGCCACGCCGGCGAACCCCATGAGAGCCGAGATGTGTGCGTTCAAGAAAACCTCCTGCCAGATGAACTGATGCGCCGCAAGCGATGATCGGTGGCGCAAATGATGTCGTCCGCATGTCCTTTTGCCCCTATTGCATGAACCAGCCATGGCTGACGACCAGCGACTGGCCGGTTACGGCATTGGACTTGGCTGCCGCGAAATAGAGAACAGCCTCGGCCACGTCGTCGGTGCTGGTGAATTCGCCATCGACGGTATCCTTGAGCATTACCGTCTTGACCACCTGCTCCTCGCTGATGCCCAGTGCCTTCGCCTGCTCGGGAATCTGTTTGTCGACCAGCGGCGTGCGCACGAAGCCGGGGCAGACCACATTGGCGGTGACATTGTACTCTGCCCCTTCCTTGGCCAGCACCTTTGCGAGCCCAATCAGTCCGTGCTTGGCGGTGACGTAGGGCGCCTTCAGCTTCGACGCTTCCTTGGAATGCACCGAGCCCATATAGATCACCCGGCCGTAATTGGCGGCATACATGTGCTTCAGGCAGGCGCGCGTGGTCAGAAAGGCGCCGTCGAGATGGATTGACAGCAGCTTCTTCCAGTCGTCGAAGGGGAAGTCCACCAGCGGCTTGACGATCTGAATGCCGGCATTGCTGACGAGGACGTCGATTCTGCCGTATCTGGCTATCACCTCGGAGACGCCCCTTTCCACCGCCGCCTCGTCGGCGACATTCATCGCCACGGCGAAGGCGTTGCAGCCCGTACGTTTGATCTCTTCGGCGGTGGCGGTCGCGGCATCGAGATTGAGGTCGGCGATGACCACAATGCTGCCTACCGCGGCAAAGCGAACGGCGATCTCCTTGCCGATGCCGCTCGCCGCTCCGGTGACGATGGCCACTCTCTCATCAAAACGGGACATGGATAATTCCTTTCAATTCCGGGTTCAGTCGTGCTTGAGATAATCGAATACGACCTCGCCGAGGCCGAGGGTCAGGTCGGCGACGTAGTGGCTGGCCGATGTGACCTCCCGTACGGGCAGCCGCGCGACATCGCACATCACATGCTCGAACAATTGCAGGGCGGCAGGACCGGCCCATGCGCCCTTGAGCGTCACATTCTCGAGATGGTAGCGCACCAGTTCGCAAATCCGAGGCGAGCCGTCGACATGCGGGATGATCTTCAGCATGAAGGCAGGCTTCGCCATCGCCTTTGCCAGCGGCTCCAGGGGGAGTTCGCGATGCTTGTAGCCCATGGTCGCCATCACGCAGAGAACCGAGCCGTAGTGCAGCGTTCCGACCAGTGTCTCCTGCTCGTGCGACAGCTTCGGCGTTGCCAGCTTCTTGGGAAAGCCCCAGATCTCGCGCCCACCGGCGATCGGCGAGTTGTCGTCGAGATACATGGCATGCACATAGCTTCCTTCCTGCACCTCGCCGGATGGTGTGGTGAAGCGCACCGGAATGACCTGCCCGGTTTCCGTATAGTCTCCGAAACCCGTGGAATCGGGCATGCGAATGAATTCATAGGCGACGGTGTCGCCGATCACCTCTAGCGGCTCGGGCACCACGGCGCGCAAGGTGTCAGGATCGGTCCGATAATTGATGATGACAAATTCGCGGTCATAGAATTTGTAGGGCGGCCTGGGATAGGCGGGATTGTTGAGCGGCATTGCAAACGCGCTTTCGCGCACTGCGGCGATTTTCATGGTCGTGCTCTTTTGTTGGAATCTCATTCGAAGTCGAAAACGGCCACGCCATCGGGCGTGTCGCTTCGCTGCAGCACCTCAGGATGACGCAGCGTCCGGATGGCATCGTTGTAGCCGGAGGCCCAGTGTTCCTCCATGGTCCGGCGGGAGAACTCGTAATCCTTCGAGCTGCCTTCGTAGTTCTTGGCTCGATATATCAGCTGGACGATGTTGTAGACCTTCTCGTCGGCCTGATCGACGAGACGCTTGATCTCTGGACCGGCCTGCAGCAGGGCCTCTTGCGGGACGAGTTCCACCAGATGGCCGAGGGCGCGACGCAGACGTTGCTCCTGCTTGAACTGATCTGTTGCCGCACGCGTGCGGCTCGAGAAACGGATATCCTTCTGCCGCAGGTCGAGACCGGCCAGGTCACGCGGAAACTCGCCGCGCGCGCTCCAGAGGTCGACTTGAAAGGCCAGCGTGTCCTGGCGAGGGGAGCTGTCGAGCACCCATTGCAGGGGCGTGTTGGAGATCAGGCCACCGTCCCAATAATATTCGCCATCGATCCTTGCAGCCGGGAAACCCGGCGGCAGCGCGCCGCTCGCCATGATATGTTCGGGACGGATGTCATGGGTCGTCGTGTCGAAATACTCGAAATTGCCGGTGCGCACGTTGACGGCCCCGACGCTGAAACGCATCGTTCCGGCGTTGATGCGATCGAAGTCCACCAGCCGCTCCAGCGTCGCCTTTAGCGGTGTGACGTCGTAGAAGCTTTCGGCCTCGATGCTGCCGGCGGCGGCAAAGAACGGTGGCACCGTCCGCGGTGTGAAGAAGCCCGATGCACCGTCCGTGAGTGCGGCAAACGCATGTGCCTGATTGAGCAGGCCATGCGCGAAATCACCCTTGAGTCCCATTGCGCCCAGCGTGGCGGAAAACAGACTGGGAATAGCGAGGGCCGGGGCCGTTATCGTCTCCCAGAAGCTGCGAAGCGCCTCCACCCGGCTTTGCGGCGGATTGCCGGCAATCAAGGCACTGTTGATGGCACCGATGGAAATGCCGGCGACCCAGTCCGGATGCAAGTTGGCTTCTGCCATCGCCTGGTAGACACCCGCCTGATACGAACCGAGCGCCCCTCCGCCCTGTAGTAACAGTGCAACGCGCTCGAACGGAGGACGCCCGGTGAGACGGTGGGTCTTGCTTGCGACGGGATGCTTGATAGCCATGAAGTTTATCTTCCTGTTCGGTGTTCTTTGATATTAATGACTATCCAGTTAGTCAATTAAAAAGACTGTTTATAGAGGCCGCGATTTGCATGGCTGCATTGCGCTGAAACAGCGGCTGGCGGCTAATACAGGATGGTCCCGTCCGAAAGATCAGGCACCTTTGTGACAGCCTTCCGTTTCGACGACTCGCGGTCGACGAGCGACAAAGTGGCATCTGCGGCGGCGTCCGCCGCTGAACTGGCAAAGTGGGCAGCCGCGACGCTCATTCTGTCGGTGATCCGCGCTCTTCCCCCGTCAAGTGTCTGGTCGGCGAGACGCTGGCCGAGCAGCCGGATCATCTCCGGGCTGTCGGAGAACGCGCTATGGCCCAGCGGGTCGTGCGGATCAACGGCGCTGGTATCGATCACGGAGACGCCGAGTTGGTCGAGAACCGGCTGGTAGGCCGTGAGATCGGTCCCGCCGACCCGGTCGACGCCGCCGGAGAGCCAGCGCGACACGCCCAGCGCTTTGTCCTTTGTCGACGTGAAGATAGTGAAATGCGGTCGGCGTGGACCCATTTCGATGAACTCACGCCGGAACACATCCATGTCGATATCGGGCGACGCCAGGATGACGTTGCGAACCTTCGGTGAGATGGTCTTGTTTCGCATGGCAACGCCCCGCAATGCTTCCGAAACCAGGTAGGTTCCCATCGAATGCGCAAGGATCGTTACCTCGCTGACATCGGGGCTGTTGGATGCTTCGATGATCAGATCCTCCAACGCCCGCCTGGAGAAATTGGTGCTCTCCTTGTCATAGAGATAGCCGAACACGCGTCCCCTGGACGGCCAGGTGAAGAGTATGGGCGTCGCATCGATTTTCGCATCGTGGACAATCTGGGCATAGCGGAAGACTGCGTCCGAATAGGTATTGTTGAAGCCATGCACGAAGATGAGCACATGTCGCTTTTGGTTCCGGTTCCGTTTCATCCAGGTGAGCAGCTGTTGTCTCGTCTCCACCTTGCCCACCGAAACCACAGAGAACTCCTCTTCCGCCCGCGGCGGGCTATGCCGAGGCCATTGCACCTCGCCGATCCTGCGGTTCTTTTCCGGTGGTATCGAAACAGCGATGCTGTTGAAGGAGATCGCCGTTCCCCGATCGCCCGTATAAAGCTCGCCGGGATTTGCGGATGGCTTGCGCGTGGTCACGACCAGCATGTTGACCTTTGCCGTGTCCATGGAGACGGCGACGGGTTGGAGGGCGTCCGGCGTGCGGGTTACGCATCCCGGCAAAAGGCAAAGCAGCGACAAGAGAAACAGGAGCCGCCAGGGCGGTGCGGCTCCTGCTGGCCGCACATGCGCGATTGTGGGGACATGTGCGGATTTGGTCATTGGTCGGTGCATTCTTCAACTTGCTGAACGGGCACTTCGCGAGGAATGCGGAACCAGGCGACGTAAAGCGCCGGCAGGAAGAGCAGCGTCAGCGCCGTTCCGACCACGATGCCGCCCATCATTGCGTAGGCCATGGGTCCCCAGAAGATCTCATGCGAGATGGGGATAAGGGCGAGCGTCGCCGCAGCCGCCGTCAGCATGATCGGCCGCATGCGGTGTTCGGTTGCCTCCAGGACCGCCTGCCAGGCGGATGTTCCCGCGCCTCGCAGTTCCTCGATCTGGACGACCAGGATCACGGAATTGCGGATCAGGATGCCGACGAGAGCCAATACGCCCAGCAGTGCGACGAAGCCCAGCGGCGCGCTGCTGAGAAGCAGTGCCGCCACCACGCCGATGACGGCGAGCGGAGCGACCGAGAACACGAGGAACAGCCGGTTAAAGCTCTGCAGCTGGATCATCAGCAGCGTTGCCATGATGAAGAGCATGGCTGGCGCCACCTTGGCGATCGGTCCCTGAGCCTTGGCGCTTTCTTCGACTGCGCCGCCGAGCTCAACCGAATAGCCGGCCGGAAGGGTCTTTTCGAACGCCGCCACTTTGCCAGCCAGAGAGGCTACGACCGTGGCCGGCTGGGTCGCATCCTTGATGCCGGCCTTGATGGTGATCGTCGGCATCCTGTCCCGGCGCCAGATTGCAGGTTGTTCGAGCTCATACCTAAAGGTGGCGACAGAGGAGAGCGGAATGGACTGGCCATTGCTGCTTGGCAGTTGCAGATCCCGCAGCGTGTCGATCGAACCGCGTTCCTTTGCTGCAGCGCGCCCGATCACATTGACAAGATAGATGTCATCTCGGACCTGCGTCGCGGTGGCGCCCTCGACGACGCCGTTCAGCGCGGTGGCGATATCCTCGGAGGATACGCCAAGCTGGCGGGCCTCATCCTGGAGCACGTCGATCTTCACGACCCGGGCCGGCTCATTCCAGTTGAACGCCAGATTGGTGAGTGACGGATGGGTTCCGACGATGGACGCGAGCTTTTGGGCAAGTTTGCGCACAGTCTGCACGTCCGGACCCGCCACGCGATACTGGACCGGTTTGCCGACCGGCGGGCCGATTTCCAGGAGCTTGATATAGGCGTCCGCACCGGGGAACGTCTTGCGAAGATAGCCTTCCAGCTGGTGCTTGAGTTTGTCGCGAACATCGAGCCCCTTGGTGACGATGACAGTCTGACCCGAAGAGACGTCGGCGGGCTGTACATCGAAGGCCAAGATGAAGCGTGGTGCGCCGCGTCCCACATAGGTCGACCAGTGATCGATCGCAGGATTTCCCGTCAGCATGTCTTTTTCGAACTTGGCCATCATGCGGTTCGTTTCGTGGATCGAGCTGTTCTGCGGCAAGCTCCAGTCGATGACGAGTTCTGGCCGATCGGAGTTGGGAAAGAACTGCTGCGGGACCAGCGAGAGACCTGCCACGGAGGCGGCAAACAGTGCGACGGTGGCGATGATGGTCAGCCAGCGCCAGCGCATGCACAGCTGCAGCATGCCCAGAAACGCCGTGGATACCCAGCCCTTGTGCTCCCCATGCTTCTTCATGGTTTTCGGCAGGATCGTCACTCCGAGCAGAGGAGTGAACAGCACGGCGACGACCCACGAGACGACGAGCGACACTGCAATGACGACGAACAGGGTGAACGTGAACTCACCGGCGCTGCTCTTGTTGAAAGCAACGGGAATGAAGCCGGCAACGGTCACCAGCGTACCGGTCAGCATTGGAAAGCTGTCGAGGTATAGACATATGTGGCTGCACTTCTGAGGTCATCGCCTGCCTCCAGCCGTGCAACCATCATCTCGACGGCAATCATGGCATCGTCAACCAGAAGCCCCAGGGCGATGATTAAGGCGCCAAGCGAGATACGCTGCAGCGAGATGCCAAAATAGAGCATGAACATGAAGGTGATCGCCAGGACGAGCGGGATCGCGATGGCAACCACTAGGCCTGCGCGCAGGCCGAGGCTGAGAAAGCTGATGCCCAGCACGATCACGACGGCTTCGAAGAGCGCTTTGGTGAAGCCCGAGACTGCTTCCTCGACAACCAGTGGCTGATCGGAAACATGGGCCACGGAGACGCCGACGGGCAGGTCCGCGGTGATGCCGGACATAACGTGTTCGAGCGCTGATCCGAAGTCGAGCAGATTGCCGCCCGTCTTCATGCCGATCGCAAGGCCGATTGCTGGCTTGCCATTGTAGCGGAATAGCGAAGTCGGTGGATCGATATAACCCCGGGTGATCGTCGCGACGTCCGTCAGCGGGAAAAACCGGTTATTGACCCTGAGATTGATCGCCCGAAGACTGTCTTCCGATGTGAACCGGCCCCCGACCCGAAGTGCAATGCGCTCCGGTCCAGCTTCTATGAAGCCCGATTGTGCGACGGCATTCTGCTGCTGCAGTGTGGCGATGATTGCTGAGCGATCGATGCCGAGTGCGGCGATCCGGCGGGTCGAGAATTCGAGATAGATCGCCTCGTCCTGTGCACCGACAATCTCGATTTTGCCAACATCCGGGATGCCGAGAATCCGGGTACGGGCGTCCTCGACGAGATCGCGCAGCTGTCTCGGGCTCAGGCTGTCGCTGGTGAAGGCAAAGATATTGCCATAGACGTCGCCGAACTGATCGTCGAAGAACGGCCCCGCGACACCGGAGGGAAACTCGCGCTGAATGTCGGCAATCATGTTGCGGACACGTGTCCATGTCGGCTTGACGTCGGCTGCCTTTGTGTCCTCACGCAGATCAACGAAGACGATCGTCTGACCGGCCGTGGTCAGGCTTCTCGTGTGCTCGAGATTGTCGAGTTCCTGAAGCTTCTTCTCAATACGGTCGGTGACCTGCTTCGTGACCTCTTCGGCGGAGGCGCCGGGCCATCGCGCTTGGATGACCATCGTCTTGATGGTGAAGGAGGGGTCTTCCTCGCGTCCCAGACTGATGTAAGCGAACACACCAGCGACGGCGAATGCAATCATGAAGTACCAGACAAGTGAGCGGTGCTCGAGTGCCCAGTCGGAAAGATTAAAATTTCTCATGAGCGTGGCTCTTCCTCGAGTTTCACCGTCTGTCCGGCTTTCAATTCGTCGATACCGGCGACAGCAACCGCCTCGCCCTCATGCAGGCCGCTGACGACCTGCACGAACCGGTCATCGGCACGGGGCTTGTCGAGCTGGACCGCTCTCTGGCTGAGCGTGCGGGTCTTGGGATCGACCACCCAGACGCAGTCGCTTTGTCCGCTCCTGAAGATCGCGGAGATCGGCAGCCTCATCGTCGGGCGCGGTTGCGTATCGATGGCGGTCGCGGTCACGACGGAGCCCAGCCGGAAGGTTTCCGGCGCTTCGTCCACGGCGATCTTCAATCGATGCATGCGGGTATTGGAGTCGGCCTCTGGGCCGATTTCCCTGAGCGTGCCGAGCGTATGGATGCTGTTGTCCAGCTGCAGTGCAACGTCGAACCGTGCGCCCAACCGCAACGAACCAAGCTGTGCTTCCGAAACATCCATGGCGACGTCGCGTCGCCCCAAGCGTGCCAGTGTAACAACCGGCTGGCCGGTCGTAACCGTCTGCCCGACTTCTACGTCGGTGGCGGTGACGACGCCGTCGAACTCGGCTCTTATCTCGGCATAACTGAGCTGTTCCCTTGCCTTGATAAAATCGGCTCGTGCCCTTACGACACTGGCCTGGGCCGATTTGAGCCCTTGCTCGGCGAGTTCCAGATCGGCCTCGCTGCCGAGATTCCGGTCCGCAAGGCCGCGGCTTCGCTTCTCCGTCGTCACCGCGTTTGTCCGCCGCGCTTCTGCATCGCGCAGGCTCGCCCGCGCCTTTTGCACGGCAAGCTGCAAGGACACCGGGTCAAGCTCGGCGATTATCTCACCCTTTTTGACGAGATCGCTGACCTGCACCGGGCGGGACGTCACCCGGCCGACGAGCCTGAAGGCAAGGGATGTCTGAACCTTTGCCTGCACGGTGCCGGTGAAGCGCGGGCCAATCGACTGTTGCGCCTTGACGGTAATCGATTTGACCGGCCTCGGCAGATTTGCCTCATCTGCGGATTCTCGATTGCAGCCGGACAGGAGAGCCAGCGCAGCCAGCAAATGAACCGAGACGATAAGTGATTGGTGGGCCATTTTACTTTCCCTCCCAATCGACCAGCTGTTTTTCACGCAGAAATTTGCCGCCTTCGGTCACGACAAGCTCCCCGGGAGAAATACCGGAGGCGACGAGGAAGTCGCCGGTCCGATATTGGGAAACCGTAACCCCGCGCAGCGAGACGGCTTTTGTGGCGGGATCGATGACCCACACGGCCGGCTCTCCATCCGCTGAAGTCATCGCGCTCGCCGGCAAGGCGATGCCAGTGCGCGCTCGAGCGTGGAATTCACCAATGATTGAGGTGCCAAGCGGCCACCGCGCCTGTTCCGGCAGGGCCACCTTCACGCGAACGGTGCCGGCAGCGATGTCGATCGTCGGCGAGATCTCGCGAATCCGCGCTTGCGTCTGCTTAGAGGGATCATCGACCAGAGCCACTTTGACATCGGTCTGCGGCTCACCCTCAAGGAAAAAGGCCTTGAACATATTGAAGACGGCGTCACGGTTTCCATCGCGGGCAAGGGCAAATGCCGCCTGGGCCACCGCCACGACCTGGCCGACCTCTATTTTGCGCGCCGTGACGATGCCATCTGTATCCGCCTTGAGGAGCGTATAGGACAGGGCATCCTTGGCCGTCTCCAGGGCGGTCTCTGCAGCGTCCAAATTGGCACGGGCGGACGCAAGGTCTTCCTGGGCCTGGTCGAAGGTCGCCCTCGGAATCGCCCGCGTCTTGAGCAGCGCTTCATATCTTTTGAATGCCAGTGCCTTCTGCCTGACGATGGCCTGGGCCGAGTCGACGCCAGCCTGCGCCGATTGCACATCGGCGCGCTGCTCGGTGTCGTCGATGCGCGCCAGAACGTCACCCGCATGCACGTGGGAACCGACGTCTGCATTCCACTGGACGACTTGTCCTCCCGCACGGAAGGACAGCTCCGTCTGCGTCGTTGCCTTTATCTCGCCGGTTACGGCTGCCGTGGAGGCATATGAAGCCAGAGAGGCGCGAATGGCGTCCACCGGCTGCGGAGTAAGGTGGGTTTCGGCTTTGTTGTCGCACCCGGCCACAAGGGCACAGGTAAGACCTATGAATATCAATCGGCACGGCATCGGCGTCACCATTTGCACTTTTTCGATGGCCGTGCTAATATAAATGACTATCGGGTTAGTCAATGAAAAAAGATGAATCGACGCTGCCCGGTTGGTGCAATGCTGGTTTGAGGCTATAGCAAAGCCAAACAGTCAAAGGAGAAGCCGTGAAAAAGACGACGCGTGCAGAACAGAAAGCCAGGCGGCCCCAGGAAATCCTGGAGGCGGCTTTCGAGGAATTCGCGGTCAATGGCTATGCAATGACGCGGGTCGAAGATGTCGCCGCGCGGCTTGGCGTGACCAAGGGTACCGTCTACCTCTATTTTCCGACCAAGGACGCGCTGTTCGAGGCCATGATGAAGCATATCTCGGCACCGTTCGTGGAGATGCGCGCCTCGATCGGGGCCCTGACCGGGTCCTGCGGCCAGCGTCTCCGCGCAATGCTTTTGTTTGCCTATGACAAGATCGCGAACGACCGCAAGATGAGAGAACCCTTGCGCCTTTCTCTCGCCGAAGGGACACGGTTTCCGCATATCGTCGACCAGCACTATGACGAGTTCATCGCTCCACTGGTCGACATCGTTGGCGCCCTGGTGCGCGAAGGCGTCGAAACCGGTGAGTTTCGAGACGCGCCCGCGTCACATACGCCGGAAGTAATCGTCAGCTCTGTCATCCACATCGTTGTCTGGAGACTGATGTTCGAGGACCGGAGACCGCTCGACGAAAAGGCCTTTGTCGATGCACATATTGATATGGTTTTGAAGGGCTTGGTCAATCGCAGCTGATTTTATTCCGGCGTACCGCCGCCAGCGCATCGCGAAAACGGCACAGCCTTACCGAAGGCCATTTAATGCGCGTCGCATTTCTTACGATCAGGCGACGCGGCCTTCGCAGCAATTGCCGCTCTGGCGACTTGGTGACAAAGGTAGGCACGATGACGCTGGTTCGGCAGATCGTCGACGCCCTTCAATTCTCCTCGCCGCCGGCAGGATTGTCGACGGCTGTGGTGTCGCCACCGCGGTGACGCTTGGCGCTGCCGACCTGTGGTTCGTTTCGGCCGTCCTTCGAGGTCGAGTCCGATAATCCCAACGACCGACAGGCGATCGTGGCTATCAAGGATATTGAGGCAAGAGAATACGTGGCGAGCCGGATGCGCGAGATCGCCAGGGAGGTCTTGCCGAGCCGGACTGGCGCAATAATAACGGGTGTAACCGGAATTCACTGGAGCGGAAAGTTGATGAACCGAAGGAAGCTGCCGCGCCTGTGCTCTGTCCTCTGTTTCGTCGTATGTTCTTGTCGGAAAACCGTGGGACACATTTCTAAATCTGCATAGTCGTTCAATGGCGACATCATCGCCGTGGCAGCAAGCCGTTGAGCAGCAGATCCTTCGCCGCCGCGATGCGGGCCTTGGCTTCGGCGTCCTGGCGGTCGGCGAGGAGCAGGACGAAGATGTTGAGGACCAGAGGTGGCGCGAGCAGAAGATCGGGAAAGTCGATCACGGGCGACTGTCTGATCGTGCCTTCCTTCGCCGCCTGAACCAATCTCTGCTGCAGATGATCGCAGATCGGGTCGAGGAACTCGGATGTATGCTCGTCGACAAGGTCCGGAAAGCGGCTTGCTTCGGCGATCAGCAGGCGCAGGATTTCCCGCGCATAGCGATCCTTCAACACAAGGTCATGGCTGAAATCGACGAAGCCGTTCAGAAAGGCCACGATGTCGGGCGTTTGCCGGCTCAGAAATTCCTGCATTGCCAGCAGCGTCGGCTTTGACAGTTCGCGCACCATCTGCACGAACACGTTCTCCTTGCTCTCGAAGTGGAAATAGATCGTGCCCTTGGTGACGCCTGCGCGTGCGGCGACGTCTTCGAGACGGGTCGCGGCATAGCCGTGAAGAACGAACTCCTCGAAGGCGGCGGCCAGGATCTCGCCGGGTCGCTCGGGCTTGCGCCGTATTTTTTTCGGGCTGGACGGGTCCGTCGGATCGATGGTCTTTGCGCCTTTCATATTCCTCCATTATCCTCTCTTGACAGAAGCAGGGCTCTTTTACTACTTAACTGACGCGTTAGTCAATTAGCGATGACGCTTGCGCCAACAAGGAGCGTATCCATGACCAAGGCCGTAATCCGGGCGTGCCGTCCAGCCGGAACGCTCACCATGCTGATGGCGCTTCTGCCGGTGCTCTCCGCCTGCGGTCAGAAGCAGGCCGCGCCCTCCAATCCGCCCTTGTCGGTCCGAGTCGAGAAGGTCGCGTTTTCGGACTATGCGCCGGCCACGCGCCTGACCGGGGAGATACAGCCGAGGGTGCAGAGCGACCTGTCGTTTCAGATCGCCGGGCGCATCGCCGAACGCGGCGTCAGCGTCGGCGACCATGTGGTGCCGGGTCAGGTGCTGGCCAAGCTCGATCCGGTCGAGAAGGAGGCGGATGTCCGCTCGGCGGTGGCGAGCGTCAGCGCCTCGGAAGCCGTGCTCAGGCAGGCGGAATCGACCTTCGACCGGCAGCAGGCGCTGCTCGACCAGCGCATCGCCATCCGCAAGGATTATGACGCCGCCCAGGAATCCCTGCGCACCGCGCAGGCAGCACTCGACGTCGCCAAGACCCAGCTGGAAACGGCACGCGAGCAGCTGTCCTATACGGTACTGCGCGCCGAAAAACCCGGCGTGATCACCGCGCTCGACGTGGAAGTCGGGCAGGTCGTGCAGGCCGCGGAAACGGTCTATTCGGTCGCCGAAGACGGCCCGCGCGATGCCGTTTTCGATATCGACGAGGCGCTGCTCGCTTCGGATGACGCCGCTCCCGACATCACGATCAGCCTGGTTTCCGATCCATCCGTCAGGACCAAGGGCACGGTGCGGCAGATTTCGCCGACGGTCGACGAGACCAATGGCACGGTGCGGGTGAAAGTCGATGTCGAAAAACCGCCCGCGGCGATGACGCTCGGTGCCGCCGTGGTCGGCGAAGCCAGTCCGCGACCGGTCAAGGCGATCACGATTCCGACCGCGTCGCTGTTCGCGGACGACGGCAAGCCGGCCGTCTGGCTGGTCGATGCCAAGAGCAAAAAGGTCTCGCTCAAGCCGATCGCCGTCCGGTCCTACGAATCCGACCGCATCGTCGTGGAAAGCGGATTGAGCCCGGATGAGCTGATCGTCAGCCGCGGTGCGCAACTGCTGCATCCCGACCAGATTGTCGACGTCACCGAGGAGGCGGGCAAATGAACAAGGCGTTTTCAACTGCGGCAATGGTTGCGGCACTCGCCGTGCTTGCCGCGTGCCAGAAGAATGAAGATGCGGAAAAGGCGTCGCCGCGGCCGGTCCTCTTCATGGTCCTGTCGCCGGTCAGCGCCGACGCCACCCGCTTCACCGGCACCATCCAGTCGCGATACATTTCCGAACTGGGCTTCCAGGTGGTTGGACGGCTGGTTCATCGAGACGTCAATGTCGGCGACACCGTGCTGTCGGGCCAGAAGCTTGCCGAGCTCGATCCGCTGGCCTATCAGCTGCAGCTGCGCATTGCCGGCGCCGAACTGCAGAGCGCCCAGGCGCAACAGCAGAACGCCATCACCAACGAGAATCGCGAAAAGAAGCTGTTCGACCAGAACATCTCGTCCAAGGCGAGCTTCGAAGCCGTGCATCAGGCACGCGAATCCGCCGATGCCAATGTCGACAGCGCCAGGGCCAAGGTGGCCAAGGCGAAGGAGCAATTGGACAATACCAAGATCATCTCGACCTTCGTCGGCGTGGTGACGGAGGCCAAGGCGGAACCCGGCCAGATCGTGCAGCCCGGCCAGACGGTGGTGACGCTCGCCAGGCCGGATGTGCGCGAAGCCGTCGTCGACGTGCCCGAACGCATCGGCCGGACGCTCAAGCCCGGCGCCAAATTCGGCGTGGTTTCGCAGGCGCGGCCGTCGCTGGCGACGACAGGCTATGTCAGGGAGATCGCGCCCCTGGCCGATGCAACGACGCGGACGCTGCGCGTGCGCATCTCGCTCGACCAGCCGCCATCCAGCTTCCGGCTGGGGACGATCATCACCGCCACCATTTCCGCACCGGCGGAGGAGACGCTGCTGCTGCCGCCGTCTGCGGTGTTCGACCGGGACGGAAAATCGCGCGCGTGGATCGTCAGCGACAAGGGCATTGTTTCCAGCCGCGAGGTCGAAGTGGCGGAGCAGGGCCCGGCGCTGCGGGTGGTCAAGGGCCTGTCTGCGGGTGACCGCGTCATCACCGCAGGCGTGCATAGTCTGGCCGAGGGCCAGCAGGTCAGGATGGACAACGAGGCTGCCCAATGAACAAGTTCAATCTTTCCGACTGGGCGCTCGAGCACAGGTCGTTCATCTGGTACTTCATGATCATCTTCGCGGCGCTGGGAGCGATGTCCTACGTCAATCTCGGCCGCGAGGAGGACCCCAGCTTCTCGATCAAGACCATGCTGGTGATCACCAAATGGCCGGGCGCCACCGCCAATGAAATGGCCACCCAGGTCACCGACCGGATCGAGAAGAAGCTCGAAGAGCTGGATTCGCTTGACTACACCAAGAGCCAGACGACGGCGGGATCGAGCATCATCTATGTCAATCTGAAGGACACGACCAAGGCGCGCGACGTGCCGATGACCTGGCTCAAGGTCCGCAACATGATCAACGACATCAAGGGAGATTTCCCCGATGGCGTCCAGGGGCCGAGCTTCAACGACGATTTCGGCGACGTGTTCGGCAATATCTATGCCTTCACGGCCGATGGCCTGACGCAAAGGCAGCTGCGCGACTATGTCGAAGACGTGCGGGCAAAGGTGCTGACCGTTCCGAATGCCGGCAAGGTCGACATTATCGGCGCCCAGGACGAGGCGATCTATCTGGAATTCTCCACCCGCGAGGTTGCTGCGCTCGGCATCAGCCGGCAGGATGTCGTGCAGACATTGCAGGCCCAGAACGCCATCACGCCGTCAGGCATTGTCGAGACCGGCCCTGACCGTGTCAGCATCCGCGTCACCGGCCAGTTCGCCTCCGAGCACAATCTGCAAGACCTCAATCTCAGGATCAATAACCGGTTCTTCCGCCTGAGCGACGTGGCCAGGATCAGCCGCGGCTATGTCGATCCGCCGCAGACGCTGTTCCGCTTCCAGGGCAAGCCGGCGCTCGGCCTGGCGATCGGCATGAAGCAGGGCGCGAACCTGATCAATTTCGGCGAGGCGCTCGACAAGGAGATGCGCATCGCCATCAACGAACTGCCCATCGGCGTCGATGTCCATCTCGTCTCCGACCAGCCGCAGGTGGTCGAGGAGGCCGTCGGCGGCTTCACCAAGGCGCTGTTTGAAGCCGTCGCCATCGTGCTGGTCGTCTCCTTCGTCAGCCTGGGGCTCAGGGCTGGTCTCGTCGTGGCGCTCACTATTCCGCTGGTGCTGGCGATGACCTTCGTGGTCATGGAATATCTGGGCATTTCGCTGCAACGCATCTCGCTCGGCGCGCTGATCATCGCGCTCGGCCTCCTGGTCGACGATGCGATGATCGCCGTCGAAATGATGGTGGCGCGACTTGAAGCGGGCGATACGCTCAGGAAGGCGGCGACGGCGGTCTATACGTCCACGGCATTCCCGATGCTGACGGGAACGCTGGTCACGGTCGCGAGCTTCATGCCCGTCGGCCTCAACAACAGCGCGGCTGGCGAATATACGTTCACGCTGTTCGTGGTGATCGGCGTGTCGCTGGTGCTGTCGTGGATCGTGGCCGTGTTGTTCACGCCGCTTCTCGGCGTCACGCTGCTGCCGAAGTCGATGAAGAAGCACAGCGACAAGCCCAGCCGGCTCGGCTCTGTCCTGTCAGGCATCCTGCTCGCGACCATGCGCTGGCGCTGGCTGACGATCGGCGCCACCCTGCTCGTCTTCGGCGTCTCGCTCTATTCGATGAAATTCGTCGAGCAGCAGTTCTTCCCGTCGTCGGACCGTCCCGAACTGATCGTCGACGTCACGCTGCCGCAGAGCGCCTCGATTGCAGAGACGCGCAAGCAGATGGATCTGCTTGAAACCAGGCTTACCGGCGATGCCGATATCGTGCGCTGGTCGTCCTATGTCGGCAGCGGCGCCGTCCGCTTCCTGCTCTCCTTCGATGTCCAGCCCAACAATCCGAACTATGGACAATTCATCGTCGTCACCAAGGACCTCGAAGCACGCGAGCGCGTGGCCGGCAGGCTGCGCAAGATCGCCAAGCAGGATTTCGCCGGGCTTGACGTCTATGTCAACCTCCTGCCGCTCGGGCCGCCCTCGGGCCGCCCGGTGCAGTATAGGCTCAGTGGTCCCGACATCCAAAAACTCCGGAAATATGCACAGGACCTGTCCACGATCGTCGGCAAGCATCCACTGCTCGCCAATATGAACTATGATTGGAACGAGCCGGCGCGGTCGATCAAGGTCGACGTGCTGCAGGACAAGGCGCGCCAGCTCGGCGTCACTTCGGAAGATATTGCGACCTCCCTGAACGGCATTGTCGCCGGCTCGACCATCACCCAGGTGCGCGACGGCATCTACCTCATCGACGTCATCGGCCGCGCCACCGCCGCCGAGCGCGCCTCGATCGACACGCTCGAAAACCTGCAACTGGCGACCAAGGACGGCAAGGCGGTGCCCTTGAGCGCGGTGGCGCGCTTTGCCTATCAGCTCGAACAGCCGGTCATCTGGCGCCGCAGCCGCGTGCCGACCATCACCATCAAGGCGGCGATCGTCGATGCCACCCAGCCCGCCACCGTCGTCCAGCAGCTCGCGCCTGCGGTCAAAGCCTTCACCGACACGTTGCCGCCGGCCTATAAGGTGGTTGTCGGCGGCCCGGTCGAAGACAGCGCCAAGTCGCAGGGCCCGATCATCGCCGTGGCGCCGCTGATGCTGTTTGCGATCGCGACGCTCTTGATGATCCAGCTGCAAAGTTTTTCGCGGCTGTTCCTGGTGGTGGCAGTGGCGCCGCTCGGCCTGATCGGCGTGGTCGCGGCGCTGATCCCCAGCCACGCGCCCCTCGGCTTCGTCGCCATTCTCGGCGTCCTGGCGCTGATCGGCATCCTGATCCGCAATTCGGTGATCCTCGTCGTCCAGATCGAGGAATTGCGCTCAGCGGGGCATGATGCGTGGGAGTCTGTGGTGGAGGCGACCAAGCATCGCACGCGGCCGATTTTGCTGACGGCGGCGGCGGCAAGTTTGGCGCTGATTCCGATCTCTCGCGAAGTGTTCTGGGGGCCGATGGCGTATGCGATGATGGGCGGGATTATTGTGGGGACGGTGCTGACGCTGGTGTTTTTGCCGAGTCTGTATGTCGCCTGGTTCAGGATCAGGGAGCCGAAGGAAAGGCAGGTGGAGGATGCGGGGGACGTCGCGATTGAGTGACCAGCTTCGAGAGCGATGATTCGAAACAAAAATTGGCTCAGGAGATAGCAACCCCCGCTTTCTGACGCTCGAATGCCAAACCTAATTCGCTGTAATCTTCAGTTATCATGACTCAGGACGATTGCGCTCGGCGGCTTTGGAGACGGTATGTTCAGTCCACGCCTTTGATCTCCGTCGCCTCGGCCTGGAACATAGAGCACCAGGCTGTCGCGTCACGCGAGAATTAACAGGATTGATCGAGCGTCGAGGATAGTCGGGAATGATTGTCTCCTGCAACGGCACCTAATGCACCTTGAATGCCATTCTTGCTTGGTCAAATGATCACGATGTACATTGATCGTGCCCACCTCAGTTCACAACGGCGCGGCTGGCACAAAAGGCTCGGAAAGGTCAATTCCAACGACCTCAACGAATTTCTGGTCGCTGCAAAGGAGTTTCGCGTCATCCTCCAACAAAGCGATGAGCCCGGCAAAATCGTAGAACTTCTTTCCTATTTTCTTTCGAAAAGCTGGCCTTGTGACCGCACCAGTTTTGTCGTGCTCCGTCTTCCTAGGTTTGGCGGCGTTGGCCAGCAAATAGATACCGGAGTGAGACTCAAAATCATGCATGTACTGGTCCGCCAGCTGGGTTTTCAGCTTGTCCTTCAAGACGTGTCCTGGCCAGTGATCGGCATCGGCGAGTTTGATCTCGATACTCACATTGCCGAGTTCCTTTTTCCGAGCGATGACGCGAAGGTCTGGTCGGTTTTCAGCAGCGACCTCCTGTTCGCGGATAACACTGTAGTGAGGATCCCCGATCTCCCTCATTCTACCTGCCAGCCAATTCCTGAGATCATCTTCCTTCGCTACGCCTCGGCGGAATACGTAGCTCTCGTCACTGTCAGAGGTGTGGAGTCGGTGCAGCAAAGCACGCAAATGCCGTCGGACAAGGTCGCGAAACTCCACGACCGTCGCAGGAGTCTTGGAAAAGGTGTTCAGAAAATCGATGGTCTGCCTTACGTCAAGGCTTGGTCGCCGCGCCGTGCTCCGCAAGAACTGATCCATGTCGTACTTGAAAGATTCCCAGTGCGCCCGCAGCTCGGGTTGCGAAGTCAGCCAAACGAATTCCTTCAGAGCATCGCTACCGGAGCGGGCCAGTGCAGCAAGATAGTACCGTCGGCGGTCGGTGGCGCGATCTGCCGTTCCAGGCGAATAAACCTTTTCATGAAATGGGTCACGTTTGGGTGGCCAGGACAGATACGTTGCTCGGATTAGCCGTGATAAAGCAAAGGAATTCCGTGAAAGATCGTCGCGGTCTTTTGAACGATCCTGAGAGCGCCCACCGTACCGTGCGGGGCGTCCTAGGAAATCCCTGAAGACACCAGCGGCAGCGTCGGTCCAATCGTCTCCCAACTGTGAGACCAAGGAATTCCAAGCTCGGACCGAGTCGACTAACAACAGCCCGTCTAACCAAGCCCAGGCAGACAATAGATCAAATCGCTGGAAGGCCGCCTTAAAGCCGTCTTCGAGGAAATCGCTCGCCACTTTGGCGTCGATTGCCTTGGACGCGGCGATTGCACGAAGAGAAAATGACCTGCCACTGAACTTTCATCCAGTGGCGATTAGAGCCTCGGCGGTTCTGGATACGCCACTTGGCGCGGTGGTAGCAACCGGCGGAAACGCGAAGCTTTCATCTTGCGCAGCGTTGGAGCCGGTTGCGGCGAGGGTCCCGGCGTAATCCGCCGGGGTCAGATATCCGAGCGATGAGTGTGGCCGGAATTGGTTGTAGTCTTCGATCCATTCGGCAATAGCGCTTCGGGCGTGATCGAGGCCGA
>NZ_JBFUFF010000112.1:0-19797 GCF_056403555.1 Rhizobium sp. P2_G2 | reverse complement strand
GCCTTGTGATGTGGGATCACCGGCCGGATGAGATCCGGCAGCAAGGCGCTCGACATGACGCCGGTGGCGCCGGCATCGAGGTCGGCCATCAGCGTGATCGCCTCCTCGCCGTCGAAAGGTCCCTCGATCACATCGCCGCCGAGTTCGATCAGCCTGCGCAACTTGGCGGCGGTACCGGCGACTTCGATCTTGAAATAGCGCACCAGCGGCAGCGACCGGGCGATTCGGACCATGAAATCCGCCGACAGGAAAACCCCGCTCAGCGGCGCATCCTGGATCATGACCGGGATTTGCGCCGCCTCGGCGACGCGGGCGAAATGCTCGTAGATCGAGGATTCGTCGAGCCTGATGCCGGCGCCGTGATAGGGCGGCATCAGCATGATCATTTTCGCGCCGTGCTCGGCCGCATGTTTTGCCCGCGCAGCAGCGATGCGGGTGCTGAAATGGCTGCAGGTGACCATGACCGGCAGGCTTGCGCCGACATGCGCAAGGGCAATCTCGGTCAATTCGCGACGCTCGTCGTCCGACAGCAGGAACTGCTCGGAGTAATTGGCGAGGATGCAGATGCCGTCGACGCCCTGATCGATCATGCAATCGAGCACCCGGCGCTGGCCTTCGACATCAATGTCGCCATTCGCCGTAAACGGCGTCGGTGCGACTGGAAACAGGCCGGAATAGGGATTGGTTGTGGTCATCTTTGCGTGTTGCTCCCGTCATTCTTGTCGTTCAAAAGGCCGCACCTAGCCTTCCGCCAGAATCGTTCCGGACGGCCAATGGCCACATGCCTGTCTGGAAAATGCCTAGGCGGTCTTGCCGTCCTTCGGATGCTGCTGTTCCGAGATGATCTGCTCCTTGATGATTTCGCGCAGCGTCTGGGCGAGGTTCGGGGTGGCGCTAGAGCAGCAGACCATGATCGAACTGCCCGGCGCTTCCAGCGACATGTAACCGTGCTTCATCGTGCTATCGAGATAGACGCTGTCGCCTTCGGCGAGGTCGGTCGGCTCATAATATTCGCTGTAGAGCCGCACCCTGCCCTTGAGCACGAGAATGAATTCCTCGCCGACATGCGCCGTCAGCGGCCCCATCTGCTCCGGCGTCAATGCCCTGACCTCGATATGGATCGGGATGATGCGCTTGTGGGCGACATCCGATGACAGGTAGCTGTAGCTGTAATAGTGCCGGTCAAGCGTCTGGCCTTCGAGATTGCGGCTGATGCTGCGGCGGGCGACCACCAGCGGCGGCGTCGGCTCGCTCGGGGACGAGTTCAGGAGATCGCCGATCTCGACGCCCAGCCCGTGCGACAATTTGAGGATCGTGTCGAAATTGGGCGAGATGTGGCCGTTCTCGACCTTCGACAGCGTCGACATCGCAATGCCGGTCATCGCGCTCACCTCCGCCAGCGTCCATCCATGATAGGAACGACGATCGCGCAGCAGCTTACCGAGGTTTTTCACTTTTTCATTCATGTCTTGCCGTTGTTTCCAATTGGCCGGGTGCCTTTCGAAGGAATGTCGTCATTTCCGTTCTATGCTCTTGCGCAGCGACATCGCGCCGAGCGCCGCGAACAACAGGGTAACGCACAGAACGACCGAGACGAGCGCATTGATTTCGGGCGTGAAGCCGGTGCGCATCATTGCCCACAAGCGCATCGGAAGCGTCGTCTCCCCGCCGACGAGGAAGAACGTCACCAAAGTTTCATCGAACGAAAGAGCAAATGCAAGTAGCGAACTGGTCACCAGCGCAGATCGCAGCTGCGGAAGCATAACATAGAGGAAGGTTTCGAAGCCATTGGCGCCGAGATCGAGTGACGCCTCGATCTGCGAATTCTCAAGGCTGTCGAGCCGGATCATCACCATCCGGTAGATGACCGCGAGAATCAGCACGACATGGCCGGCTGTCACGGTGACCAGGCTGCGTTCGATGCCGACCTCGCGGAAGGCGATCAGCAGTGAAATACCGGTGATGATCGCGGGCAGCACGAACGGCAGGAAGATCACGAATTCGACATAGGTGCGGCCGCTGCGCGCGCCCGTCTTCATGTAATAGGCAAGCCCGAGCGAAATCACCGTGGCGATCACCACCGCGAAGGCGCCGACGATCAGCGAATTCGACAACGCATCGATCAGCTGGGAATTCTCGGCGAACTTGCCGTACCATTCGAGGCTGGGGGCCGACCAGTCGATCTTGCGGCCTTTCATGCCGAAGAACGACAGCAGGATGACGATCACCGCCGGCGCATAAAGCACGACGAAGGTGAAGCCGCCGACCACCCAGAGAAGCGCGATGGTCATTCGTTCCGCGCGCGTCATTGGATCCTCCCGGCCTTGGAAACCAGCGCCGCAAGCCCGATCAGCGCCACCACGGCGACCAGCAGCACAACGGCAAGTGCGGCGCCGAACGGCCAGTTGAAGGCCATGCCGAACTGGCTCCAGACGGCGCGTCCGAAGGTAAAACCCTCGCTGCCGCCGACCATCTGCGGCGTCAGGTAATCGCCGAGCGCAATGACCATGACGAACAGCGCGCCGGCGATCGAGCCCGGCAGGCTGAGCGGCAGGACGACCGTGAAGAAGATCTGCCCCGGCCGGGCGCCGAGATCGGCGGCGGCGGCGATCAGCGATTGCGGGATGCGTTCGAGCGCGAGGAAGATCGGTAGGATTCCGAACGGCAGGTAGATGACCGCCATGGCGATCATCACCGCCGTCTGGTTGAAGATGAACAGCTTGCTCGGATGTTCGAGAATGCCCGCCGACATCAGGATCGAATTCAGGAAGCCGTTGAAGCCGAGAATGCTGCGGATGGCGTAGATCTTGACGACATAATTCATCACCAGCGGCAGCGCGCTCAGCAGCAGCAGCAGATAGCGCAGCGAGCCTTCGAGCCGCCAGATCAGATAGGAGATGATATAGCCGAACACCAGCGCCACGGCGGCAACGACGAAGGCCAGCTTCAGCGTGCCGAAAAACACATAGAGATAGCTGCTGCTGGCAAGAAAGGCAGCATAGTTGGCGAATGTCAGATTGCCGGTGATCTTGCCCTTGTCCTGCTCCAGCAAACTGTAAGCCAGGAATGACAGAAGCGGAATGAGGATCAGCACCGTCGGCAGTCCATAGACTAGCATGCGGGCGATGATGCCGCCCAAAGGCAGCCTGGCATGCCGGCTTTCCCCCGTCACTGCGATATCGGTGGTCATCGAAGCAGTGGCCATCCTCATCCCCTCGGCAGGAAGCTGATATCGGCTTCCGACCAGCGCAGCGTCACATCGCTACCCGGATTGAGACTGGCAAGCGCGCCCGCGGTCGGAATGCGCACCTTGATCCGATGCTCGCCGCCGCCAAGCGACAACGACAATTGCGTCGTCGCGCCAAGGAAGGTGACATTCTCCAGCCGCGCCCTTGATGTCTGCTGGCCCGGATGAAGCTCCGCGCCATCATGCAGGCTGAAGCTTTCCGGCCGGATGGCGACGAGGATATCGCGCCCCTCGCCTGCGACCGAATGCGAGCCCAGCGGGCTCTCGATGATCGAAGAGGCGCCGCCCGTGCGGGCAGAAGCCGGCAGCAGGTTGTTTTCGCCAAAGAATTTGGCGACGAATTCGCTCTTCGGCTTGTAGTAGATCTGCTGCGGCGAGCCGACCTGGATGAGATTGCCGTGATCCATGACCGCGATCCGGTCGGACATGGAGATGGCTTCTTCCTGATCGTGGGTGATGAAGACGAAAGTCGTCTGGATGCGCCGCTGCAGCTGTTTGAGGAATTCCTGCATCGAGCGGCGGAGTTCTGCATCGAGCGCAGCCAGAGGCTCATCGAGCAGGATGACCTGCGGCTCGCAGACGATGGCGCGGGCGAGCGCCACCCGCTGACGCTGGCCGCCCGAAAGCTCGCTCGGATAGCGCCCGGCCTTGTCGATCAGGTTGACGGTTTCCAGCAYGGCGGCGACCTTGGCGGCGATCTCGGCGCCTGGCATGCGGCGGATGCGCAGGCCGTAGCCGACATTCCTGGCCACGGTCATGTGCGGGAAAAGCGCGTAATCCTGGAACACCGTGTTGAACGGCCGCTTGAAGATCGGCACGCGGGCGATGTCCGTGCCACGCAACAGGATGCGCCCGGAGCTCGGCGGCGTGAAGCCGCCGATCATGCGCAGGATCGTCGTCTTGCCGGACCCGGACGGGCCGAGAATGGTGAGAAACTCACCATCCCGAATGTCCAGGTTGACCGGCTTCAGGACGTCGAGGTTCCTGTAGGACTTGGTCACGTCAACCAGGCGGATGACGTTTGACCGTTCCGAACCTGCATCCCCATTGTCGAACAACTGAGTCGTCATTATTGAACCGGCGTCGCCTTGATCTCGTTCCAGACCTCGATGCGGCGCGCGAAATCCTCGGGCGCCTGCAGGAAGACTAGCTTATCGGAATAGGTAAGGCCAATCTTGGCGTTGGCATCGGCATTGGTGGTGTTGCCATAGCCGGTCTTCTCGCTGATATAGGTGCCGACCTCCTTCTGCAGCATGGCATCGATCCAGGCATGCGCGAGGTCGACATCGCGGGCGCCTCTGCTGATCGTCCAGCAGTCGATCCAGCCGATCGCGCCTTCCTTGGGGATGGTCAGGGCGGCATTGACGCCCTGCTTTTTCAGCATCGGCGCCTGCGGCTCGCCCATCGACATCATCAGGTCGATGCCGCCCTGGGCGAAAATGCTGACGCCATCATCGAAGCCGGCATAGTAGCTGGCGACATTGGCCTTCTGCGCCAGAAGCTTGGCCTTGATCTCGTCGAACTGCGCGTCGGTGAGATTGAAGGGGTCCTTGATGCCGAGCGTCAGCGCCGTGGTCACGATGGCGTTGTTGGCATCGTCCATGACGATGATCTTGCCCTGGTAACTCGGGTCCCAGAGGATTTCCCAGCTGTCCGGCGCCTTCGGGAACGTGTCGGCATTGTAGATCAGCGGGATCGAGCCCCAGGCAAAGGGTGCGGCATAGGTCTTGCCGTCGAAGATGATCGCCGCCACCGACTTGAAGGCCGGCATGAGGTTCTGGGCTGCCGGCAATTTCGAAATGTCGAGCGGCTGGATCAGACTCTCCTGCGTCAGGCGCTTGTAGGACGAGGTCTCGATGGCGACGACATCGAAATCCGCGCCTTCGGAGGCCGTCATCTTGGCAAAGATTTCGTCGACGCTGCCGGTATAGCTGACGCTGACCTTGGCGCCGGCCTTGGCTTCGAAGGCCTTGACCCACTGGTCGTCGGCATAGCCTTCCCAGGTCAGCATCCGCAGTTCCTTGCTGGCAGCCCGCGCAGAGCCGATGATGGCCGGCGCGGCAAGCGTGCCTGCGGCCAGAGCGATGAATTCACGTCTTTTCATGATGATCCCCTGTTATGTGACGTTGATTCCAGGCGCGGCCAGCTCTCCCGGAGCGGGCCGGCAATTCTCCCATTCACTGCCGCCAGGGCGCAGGATTGCTTGCATTCAAGACGATCGTCCCGACTGTGTCATGCATCTCTGGCAGCGAAAATCGTAGTAAATTCCGATTTTCAGAAACTGTCAAATTTTTTGCGAACATGCAAGATATTTTTCTTCAAAGAAAATTATTGACATAATGGAAAGAGGATGAAAATTAATCCCAAGCCGAAATCAGGCGCATATGGGACGGATTTCATGACAGGATACTATGAGCGGCGGCAACTCGGCCGCACATCGCTGAGCGCGACGACACTAGGCCTCGGCACCACCGCGATCGGCGGCCTCTATACTGCGACCAGCGAGCAATCGGCTACCGAGACCATGGAGACGGCCTGGGAGCTCGGCATCCGCTTCTTCGACACCGCCCCGCAATATGGCAACGGCATGGCCGAGCATCGGCTCGGCGCATTCCTGAAAACCAAACCACGCGACAGCTATGTGCTCTGCACGAAGGTCGGCCGCCTGCTGCGCATGCCGGAAAAGCCTGAAGGAGAGGACGCCTATTACAAAGGCACGCCGCCGGAACGGCCGGTGTTCGACTTCAGCTATGACGGCGTGATGACCTCGGTTGAGGAAAGCCTGAAGCGGCTCGGCCATGACCGGATCGACGTCCTGCATATACACGATCCCGACGACCACTATCACCAAGCCCTCGATGGCGCCTACAGGGCGCTCGACCGGCTGCGCAGCGAGGGCAGTATCGGCGCGGTCGGCGCCGGCATGAACCAGAGCGAGATGCTGACCGAACTGGCCCGCAACGGCAATTTCGACTGTTTCCTGCTGGCCGGACGCTATACGTTGCTCGAACAGGGCGCGCTCAGGGAATTCCTACCGCTCTGTGTCGCCAAAAACATTTCGGTGATCATCGGCGGCGTCTATAACAGCGGCCTGCTTGCCGATCCGCGCGCCGGCGCCAAGTTCAATTATGAGGATGCCGACCGGACGCTGGTCGAGCGAGCGATTGCGCTTGAGGCGGTCTGTCTGAGCCATGGCGTGCCACTCAAGGCCGCGGCGATCCAGTTCCCGCTCGCTCATCCAGCCGTCACCAGCGTCCTGACGGGAGCCCGCAGCCGCGACGAAATCCTCGAGAACGACGCCTTGTTTCGCCGGCAGATCCCATCCTCCCTATGGGACGAACTGCGCGGCAAGGGCCTGATCTCGGCCGAGGCGCCGACAGCATGATCATCGATGCACACCAGCATTTCTGGGATCTTTCGACCGGCGACTATCCCTGGATGGCCGGCGACACCATGCGGCCGCTCCGACGCGATTTCGGTCCCGACGACCTCAAGTCGCTGCTGACAGAAGCCGGAATCGACAGGACGATCATCGTTCAGTGCCGCCACGATCTCGACGAGACGCGCGATTTCCTCGCCATCGCCGTGCGCCACCATTTCGTTGCTGGCGTGGTTGGCTGGGTCGACCTGCAGGCGCAGGATGTCGCACAACGAATCGAAGACCTGCGCGCTCTGCCCGGCGGCGACCATCTTGTCGGCATACGCCATAATGTCCATGACGAAGCGGATGCCGATTGGTTGAGGCGCCCGGTCGTGCGTCGCGGCATCGGCGCTGTATTGGATGCCGGACTGACATTCGACCTGCTCGTCCGCACCCGCGAGTTGCCGGCCGCGATCGATCTTGTGCAAAAATCTCCGGCCGGGCGCTTCGTGCTTGACCATATGGCCAAGCCGCCGATCGCGTCCGATGCGACTGCCGACTGGCAATCTGCCTTCACCGAAATCGCTAAATGCACCAACGTCTGGTGCAAGATTTCCGGCCTGGTGACCGAGGCGCATTGGGCCGGCTGGGAGCCTGAGGATTTCGACCGCTACACACAGCTTGCCCTCGATCTTTTCGGACCAGAGCGGATCATTTTCGGCTCCGACTGGCCGGTCTGCACCACGACCGCGCGCTATCAAGACGTGAAGGCGATCGCGCATCGGCTGGTCGAAACGAATGCCGGTATTGCCGAACGATTCTACCATCTCAATGCCGTCGCCGCCTACCGGCTGGGCGGCCAAAAAACAGGAACACCGCGATGAGCACCGACTTCAACAACGGCGTCTGGCTGAACGAGCCGACCAAATGGCAGGCAGACGACACCGGCCTGACCATGACCACGGATGCTAAGACCGATTTCTGGCGTGAAACCTATTACGGATTCACCCGCGACAGCGGCCACTTCCTCGGCTTTGCCGCCACCGACGGCTTTACTGCCAAGATCCGCATCCGCGGCGAATTCCGCACGCTGTACGACCAAGCCGGGTTGATGGTGCGTATCGACGAGACGAAATGGGTGAAGACCGGCGTCGAATTTACCGATGGCGAACTGTTTCTTTCGACCGTGATCACCGACGGCAAGTCGGACTGGTCAGTGTCGCAGCCGTTCAGGGAACTTGAGGATTTCTACATCCGCGTCACGGTCAACAATGGCGCAATGCGCATCCAGGCATCGCGCGACGGCAAATTCTGGCCGCTGCTGCGGCTCGCCCCTTTCCCTATTGCCTCGCGTTATCAGGTCGGACCGACCGCTTGCACGCCGGAGCGCAGCGGGTTGACCGTAACCTTCTCCGAATTTTCGATCGGACCGGCCATCACCACCGATCTCCACGACCTGGGCTGAGGAACCGCCATGCTGATCGGTATCGACCCCATCCTGAACGCTGATATTCTGTTTGTCCTGCGCGCCATGGGCCATGGCGACGAAATCGTCATCGCCGACGGCAGTTTTCCGGCCCAGACTGTCGCCAAGCGGCTGATCCGCATGGAGGCGAGCGACCTGCCGCGCATGCTTAAGGCGGTGCTGTCGGTTATGCCGGTCGACGAATCCGAACCTGACCCGGTTGTTGGCATGGAAGTGATCGACGAACCCGACGCGATCGTGCCGGCGCATATCGCGATCCAGAAGGAACTGGATGGCCTTCCGGGCGAGAAAGTCACGCTCAAGCGCATCGAACGTTTCGCCTTCTACGGTCGCACCAAGGAAGCGTTCGCAGTGATCGCCACCGGCGAGACGCTGTTCTACGGCAATGTCATCATCCGCAAGGGCACCGTCAATCTTGTGGGTAATTAAGCCAATGATAAGCATGGAGATTTCGGTGTTACAACACTTTGTTTGCGAGTTATTTTCTGTTTATGTCCAGCCGGCATCGTAATGTCTGGATGGCGCCCGCTTGGCAATGTGATATCGGCGATGTTTGAGCTTAGCGGGTCGGGTGCAGTCATGTCTCCGGCCTGTAAGCGCGGTTTGACATGACCGCTGGCCCTGATGTTTTGCGCTAGAACCGATCCCTATCAACTTACCGCGCTGTTGTTGCGCTATACGATGCCACGGGTTCTTCTGTTCGTGCGGTCCATTCCGCTTTTGCCTTCGCATCACTCCTTCGTCACGCCGCCAACTTTTCTGCCCCTGGGCAGTTCGGGTAGTACCTGGTCTATTGGGTCGCAAGGTTCGGTTGGTAATGCCCGGCTCTGGTCATGATCGCCCATGCAATGCGCGCCATTTTGTTGGCCAGAGCGACTGCCACAAGCTTGAAGGATTTCTTTGCAAGCAAAGCTCTTGCCCAGTCCGCCAGTGGTGACTTGGTCTTGCCATTCTTGATGCTGTAGAGCGCGGCATGCGCTCCGACCACCAACAGCTTTCGCAAATGCCGGTTACCCATTTTGGAAATCCTTCCAAGCCTCGGCTTGCCGCCGCTGGAATATTGACGGGGTACCAACCCCAAGAAGGCTGCGAACTCTCGTCCGCCCTCAAAAAGGCCCGGATCTGGAATAGCTGCCGATAGAAACGATGCCGTAATCGGCCCGATACCGGGGATCGAGGCAAGTCGAAGACTGACCTCATCCTTGCGATGGATGGCAAGGATCTCCTTATCGAGTCTGGCAATCTCAGCTTCAATCCCAATCAGGGCGGTCGCCAGCGGCTGCAATGCAAGCCGCATGGTGTCCGGAAGAGACTCCTCATTGGAACCTTGGCCTATTCCTTCCAGGATAAGCAGAAGTTCTCCAACATTGCGGGCGCCTGGCGCGACCACGATGCCCAGCTCTGCAAAATGACCACGCAGTGCGTTCATAAGCGCAGTTCGCTGCGCGATCAGCAATTCCCGTGCGCTATGCAACATCAATGTCGCCTGTTGCTCTTTGCTCTTCACCGACACGAACCGCATCGAAGGACGAACCACGGCTTCGCAGATTGCTGCAGCATCGGCCGCATCGTTCTTAGGCCTCTTGACGAAAGGCTTGACATAGGCGGGCGAGATCAACCTGACCTTGTGTCCCAGTCTCGTCAGCGTGCGGGCCCAATGATGAGCTGTCGCGCAGGCTTCCATGCCGATCAAGCAGGGTGGTAGTTTTGTGAAGAATGCAATCATGTTGGCACGGCGCAAGGCTTTGCGCAGAGCGACCTGCCCCTGGGCATCGACACCGTGCAATTGGAAGACATTCTTCGCGATATCAAGTCCGATTGTCGTAACATTGTCCATGGTGGATGGCTCCTCTCCTGGGTTTTGCAAAAAACCATTTTGGCACATTCGATGCCGTCGAAGGGCGCCATCCACATAGGGTAATCGCGGGAGCGAGTCGCCCTGAACCCCAGCGATTTCTTTGAAGGCGGCTGTTCTCCGATATGATGGAAATACGGGCTCACGATTGGACACCGGGCCCAAGCACCTGAAAGGAGAACAGCCATGAAAGAGTATATAGGCCTTGACGTTTCGAAGAAAGAGACCGCGATTTCCATCCGGCGCGAAGGCAAACGAATTTGGCGGGGGAAGTGCCCTTCTGATCCCAAGATCATTGCCGGGATTGTTCGTAAACATGCGCCGTTTGTTGAACGTGTGGTGTTCGAAACCGGCCCGTTGTCAGTATGGTTCTATCATGCCTTGAAAGAAGAAGGGTTGCCGGCGATCTGCATTGATGCCCGTCATGCCAAGGCTGCGCTCGACATGGCGGCGAATAAGACGGATGCGAATGATGCGGACGGTCTTGCGCAACTGGCAGAAGTTGGCTTCTTTCGCGAAGTTCGGGTTAAGGGCTTTGATAGCATGCTCAGCCGGACGCTCGTTTCGGCGCGCACCCGGCTGGTCGGCATCACCATCGAACTTTCAAACCAAATCCGCGGGGTCATGAAAACCTTCGGACTGATCGTTCCCCCAGGCAAGGGGAGCAATTTCGACAGAAATGTCAGACATCTGCTTGCCGATCAGGATGCTCTCTCGTCCATTGTGTTGCCACTGTTGGAGGCTTGGCGCAGCATACGGCTGAAAGCGGCTGTACTCGAAAGACGATTGCTTGCAGATGCAAGACAAAGGCAGGAGTGCCGCATCCTCATGTCTATCCCAGGTGTCGGGGTGATCACGGCCACCAGCTTCCTGACGGCCGTAGAGGATCCAGACAACTTCAAGAAGTCGCGTTCCGTGGGAGCTTGGCTTGGATTGACGACTCGGCGCTACCAATCGGGAGAAGTTGATTATGATGGCCACATATCCCGCCGAGGCGACTGTCATTTGCGTGGTCTGCTGTTTGAGGCCGCGACGGTCATTCTGACACGGACGTCCGCTGAATGCGGTTTGCGAACATGGGGCCTGAAGTTGAGAGAGAGGGTGGGCTTTAAACGCGCCGCGGTCGCGGTTGCCCGGAAACTCGCCGTCACAATGCACGCAATGCTCAAAACGGGTGAATTCTTCGATCGGGCAGTCGGAGCAGCAGCATAAGAGTAGAATTGCGGATCGCGTTCGGTATCTGAGCGCCAAGATGTCCCTGCCGGGACGTGGGTAGAGCCATTCCGCTGATGGGGTTGCACCGCTGGTTCAGTTGAGTGCGTCGTCCACATTTTGAAGGCTCCTCCTGCGAAACCCTATCATGCGGCGGCTGATGCCGACCGCGAAGACAACCATGCGCCTGGCAGTGCCATCCGACGAGAAAGATGCTTGACGGGATGAATGCGATTAGACAACCACATCAACTTAATGGACCCTAGGCATTGGCAGCCGGCTTGCACCACGGCGGTTCATGTCCGAGCGATTTTCGCCCACAGGTTCATCGCCTCTGAACGCAGTTCGCGATGATGGCTGGATGAGATGTTGCGCACGTTGATCGCCTTGATAGGAATCGAACCTTAAACCGGTCATTTTGGCAGCCGATATGCTAACGAAACAGATACTTAGCTCAAAATCGTCCGAACCGAAGGGTTTGCTCCCCTCGCCCCCAGCTAATAAGGCTACAAGTGGGACAGCATCGCAAGACCGGCAAGTCGAATGCAGAGAACATCGGCGCTCTTTGAGCAGTTCGCCTGACCTGCCTCGTGGCCAGCGACGTGCATTGCTTCGAGTCAGGCCAATAGTATAGTAGCTCAGAACGAAAAGGACGGGATTCCCGTTTCCGCGATTGCATGCCGGCCCGGTCTGGCGTCAAATTGGCTTGCAAAGAGAATTGAGCGGGCAAATCGATGGCGCAACTTACCACGACCGACATGGCGTTGATCGACAAGATCTTCGGAATGTACGGCGGATATTGTTGGTTTCTAGCACGAATTGATCCACTTTGCCGTTTCTCGCCGACCAGCAGTTCGCGTAAATTGGTCATGTGTCTCGGGCTTTGAGAGTGATGACGTGGATCAGCGCGAAGCAGAAGTAAGGCTCAAATCGAAGCGAAACTCAACAGCTATGCCATCTGGGGGAGACTGGTTGCCAGCCAGCCCGACCAAATTGCTATATCATCTTCGATGCACCGTCGCTCGAACTGCTCGTGCCAGCGAAGGGCTGCCCGCGTTGCTATCGCTGCAGGGAAATGAAGTGATCGGTGGTGAATTCCTCCACGATCCATTTTCCGTTGAAGCGGCCGAGGCCGGAATTCTTCTCGCCGCCGAACATCATGTGTGGATAGTCGTGGATCGTGATGTCGTTGATRTGGGTCATGCCCGCTTCGAYYTGCTGGGCGAAGGCGAGTCCGCGCGCTTCATTTTCGGTGAAGACTGCGCTCGAGAGGCCGAATTCGGTGTCATTGGCGAAGGTCAGGGCCTCCGCTTCGCCGCGGGCGCGGATCAGCGGYGCGACGGGYCCGAAKATCTCGTGGCGGGCAAGATCGGAATCGTTGGTGACCTCGGAGAAGACATGTGGCGGCACCACCCGGCCCTCGACCTTGCCCGAYAGCCGYTCAGGGAAGCCGGCAGMACGGCCCTGYTCGATGGAGTTGAGCACATTGCGCAGCTGGCTGTCGTTGCAGAGCGGCCCAAGGAATGTGTCCGGYTCGTTGGGATCGCCGAACTTCAGRGTTTTCGCAGCCTCGACATAAGCCTCGACGAACCTGTCATAGATCGAATCGTCGACGATGATGCGGTTCGTACTCATGCAGATCTGGCCCTGGTGGATGAAGCGGCCGATCAGCGCGCTCTGCACAGCYTTGYCGAAATCGGCATCGTCGAGCACGACGAGCGGCGCATTGCCGCCAAGTTCCAGCCCAACCCGCTTGAGCAAGGCGGACTCGACGGCGACACGGGCAATGTGGCGGCCGACGGGCGTCGAGCCGGTGAATGTCAGYACGCGGGGCACCGGATGGCGCGAGAAGGCATCGCCTATTGTGGCGGAACTTCCGACCACAACATTGAGAACGCCGGCCGGCAAGCCGGCCTCYTCATAGATCTTGGCCAGCAGCAGGCCGCCCGTCACYGGCGTGTCGTTCGACGGCTTTAGCACGACCGCATTGCCGAGCGCGATCGCCGGTGCCACCGAGCGGTTAGAGAGATGCAGRGGGAAATTCCASGGGCTGATSACGCCGACCACGCCGACCGGTTTCTTGTAGACCCGTGCTTCCTTGCCTGGCTTGTCGACCGAAATGATATGGCCTTGCGCGAGAGTCGGCATGGTGGTGGCTTCGAGCATGCCGGCGCGCACGGCGCYCCACTCGATATTGGCCTTGATCCGCGTACTGCCGGATTCGCGTATGATCCAGTCGATAATCTCATCCTTTCGGGCATCAATGATGGCAACCGCACGCAGGAAGACTTCGACGCGCTGGGCCGGCAGGGTCTGACCCCAGTCGCGTTGGGCGGCCTTGGCACCGGCAAAGGCCGMGTCGAGATCRGCAAGGCCGGCGAGTGAGATCTCCGCGACCACGTCGTCATTGAAGGGATTGCGGTCGAGGCTCGTCTTACCCTCGCTGCCGGAGACCCACTTGCCGGCGATATACTGGCCGGAAAARCCCTGGTAGGGYTGGAGCTCGAACGAATTTCTTTGAACGTGCTGCTGCATGGCAACCTCCTTTTGGYACCGCTGYCACGATCCGGCAAGCGTGCGCACTAACCTCCGATGCCGAGGCATCCACGGCCCCTGCTGTMCCGCCAAACCTAGAAAGATGCAGCTYATATGTCAAGMAATTATTRTTTTTTGATAATTYRYTGGGTASAGAATCGCYTTCRAACCATATTTYAGCAATCAACRGTCAGTCGACATGTCCCGCGGAAAGTGTGCTGGAGAGCATGTCSCCTGCCGGAACCAGGGTCATCAGCAGACGTCGTTCGAGCGTTTCGTCCAGATCCGCTTCCGCCAGGAYAAGGCTGATACTGGCATTAATCGCCACCTCCGGACAGGCGATSGGCACGGAGACGCCGACCAACCCCTTGTCTACTTCGCCACGGGTGACCGTGTAGCCTCGCCTGCGGATTGCACCGAGTTCTCCGGCAATCGCGTCGAGCGCACTGTCGGCGATGCCGGCGGCCCTGAAGATCCGCGYAAGCCGGGCGCGCGGCAGTTGCGCCAGGATCRCCTTCGACGTGGCGCCCTGCAGCAGCGGCATCGGCCGACCACGCTCATAGCTCGTCGGTATGACAAGACTGCCGTTCCTGTCCTCGGCAACGCAGATGACTTGATCGCCGTAAAGCTGGGCARTGATGGCGGCACATGGCACACTGACTACAGACAGCAGGTCCGCCAGCACGRGCGCGCCCTCGCGAATTAGGGGATCAGAGAGGCGCATGCGCCGGTCGAACTCGATGAAGATCGCGCCCAGCCGATAATGCGCCTCGGTGGACGGATCGAGAAAGCCCTGGCTCACCAGCGCCCGCACGGTGCGGTAAACCGTGCTGGCCGCCACGCCCGTCGCCTCAGYCATGTCCTGGATGGTCCAGTCAGACTTGCGCTCRTCGAAYAGCCTRAGAACGTCAACGAAGCGRTCGAGCGCCCCCATCAGGTGTCGTTGTCGGGCGGCTGCCGCGTAATGCCGATCACCGACACCCCRTATTTCCGGTGCAACGTTCCCCAGATGCCATTGCGCGCGACGAGCATCGTGACGACGGCGACCGAGCCCATGAGGATCAGGTACCAGTTGCCGYTGTCGGCGAAGAGCTGGCGCAGCGCAAAATAAACGATGGTKCCCACGATCGGGCCCTCGACCGTGCCGAGCCCGCCAACCACGCAGATGAAGAGGACGAKGACGACCCAGTTGGGATCGAAGCCCGAGGCCGGCAGGACATGTGCKGGTCCGAGGAAATAGATAGCKCCGCATAGCCCGGTTCCTGCCGCGGAGATGACGAAGGCGATGAAGCGGCTCCACCAGACGTCGATGCCGAGGCTCGARGCGGCGGTGTCGTTGTCGCGCACGGCCATCAGCGCCAGGCCGAGCCGCGAACGCATCAGCCAGATCAACAAGGCGAGACTGCCGAGGGCTGCGAAGGCCGACCACCAGAAGCCGATCGGCGATATCCAGGCCGGGTCCATGTCCCGTAGCGCCGTAAGCGTCAGCCCGTTCTGCTGGCCGAGCCAGGACGACTTGCCGACCAGGATCGAGACGATTTCGGAAAAGACCCACATTCCGATGGTGAAATAGGCATCACGCAGGCGGAACAGGATCGGCGCGATCACCGCCGCCAGCGCGCCAGAGACCAGTGGCGCGAGCGCGATGGCGACGTAAGGRTTGACGCCGGCATGGATCGAGAGCGTGAACATGCCGTAAGCGCCGGCGCCGACGAAGACCTGATGGCCGATCGAGAGCAGCCCGGCATAGCCCGCSARCAGGTTCCACATCTGCGCCATAGCGAAGACGAGMAGGATTTCGCCGGCGAGCCGGATGAGGCCCTCACCGAACAGGAAGGGCGCAACGGCGGCAGCYAGGGCCAGGATCACGACGACCGCCATCAGCCGATAGGGTCGCTCYTGGTCCGRCATGGCTGCGCGGGAGGAAGTCACTGTCGCCATCCGGAAATCCCCCTCGGCATAATTGTCAGGATGATGAAGAACATGATGTGCGCGTAGAGCAGGCCGCTATTGGGATCGAAGCGCAGGCCYACGAGATGGGTGACACCGAGAACGAAGCCGCCGATCAGCGCGCCCCACATCGAGCCCAGCCCGCCGACGATCACCACCTCGAAGGCGATGAGAAGCCGGTCGCCGCCGGTAAAGGGCGTGATTGTYGAGCGCATGGCGAGCATCATGCCGGCGGCGGCGGACATCGAGAGCGCRAGCCCGGTGGCGACGCCGAAGGCGCGCTTGTAATTGACGCCGAAGAGCTGAACGATCTTCTGCTCGTCGCCCGTCGCGCGCAAAATCCGGCCGTAGCGCGTGTGATTGAGCCAGAAATGCAGGGCGATGAACAGGCAGACGGAGATCACGAAGATCACGACCGGCAGGACGCCGAGCTTCAGTCCGAAGACATCCATGCCCTTGAAGCGCAGCCCGCCCATGTTGATGGAGCGTGGCGTCGCGCCGAGAAACTCGACCATCGCATTCTTGATGACGATGGAGAGGCCGAAGGTCAGCAGCATCGGCGGCAGCGGGTCCTTGCCGACGACGCGATTGAGCAGCGCCGTCTGCAGGCCGTAGCCCAGCGCAAAGACGATRACGATCACAATCGGCAGGATCAGGAGCGGATGGATCGGGATGAACGAGACCAGGAATATGCCRATGAAGCCCGCGAGTACGATGAACTCGCCATGGGCGACATTGACGATCTTGGCGATGCCGAAGGTGAGCGCCGCGCCRAGGCCGAAGAGCGCGTAGAGGCTGCCGACAAGCAGGCCATTGATGATCGTTTCAAGCCAGGCCATCAGTGCGCTCCAATTCCGAAATAKGACCGTGAWATCTCCTCGATGCCGTAATCCCGAGGGTTGCCRCCAAGGCTGATCTTGCCTTCGAGCAGGCAGTAGAACCGGTCCGCMGCCTTGATSGCGCGCACGATGTCCTGCTCGACGAGCAGGATCGCCATGCCGGTCGCYTTGATCTCGGAAAAGCAGGCATAGATRCCATTGGTCACTTTGGGCGCAAGYCCGAGCGAGATCTCGTCGCAGAGCAGCAGTTTTGGATTGGTGAGCAGTGCCCGGCCGATTGCTACCATCTGYTGCTGCCCGCCGGAGATGCGGACGGAAGAGCGGGTGCGGATCTCGAGCAGCTCCGGAAAGAGCTCATAGACWTTCTTCAGCGTCCAGGGTCCCTTGCGATCGGTGCATAGACCCATAAGCAGGTTTTCCTCRACCGTGAGGCTCGGGAACATCATCCGTCCTTCCGGTACGAGCCCGATGCCGAGACGGGAGACGAGATCGSCGCGAAGCCGSGTAACGTCTTGGCCGGCGAAGCGGATGGCACCCTTCTTCTGGTCGTTGAGCCCGGCCAGCGCCTGCAGGAAAGTGCTCTTGCCGGCACCGTTGGCGCCGATCATGGCGACGGTCTCGCCCTCGCCGACGCTGATGTCGAGGCCGAAAAGAGCCTGGAAATCGCCGTAAAAGGCCTCGAGCCCGGAGGTTTCAAGCAGCTGCATCGTCGACAATCCCGAGATAGATGGCCCTTACTTCAGGGCTTTTCAGAACCTGGTCGGGCGTGCCTTCGATCAGCTTGCGCCCGTAGTGGAGTGCCATCAGCCGRTCCGCCGTKGCGGCCAGCGCATGGGCGACATGCTCGATCCAGATGATCGCGTAATGCGGCTTMAGCGACTTCACGAGCTCGACGAGAACGTCGACCTCCGCCTCGGTCAATCCACCGGCCACCTCATCMAGCAGCAACAGCTTCGGCGACGCCGCAAGCGCCTTGGCAAGCTCGAGCCGCTTRCGGTCGAGCAGCCGCAGGCTGCCGGCGCGATCGCGGCGCCGCTCGTTCAGGCCGACGCGGCGGATCACCTCRAGTGCCGYAACTTCCGCCTCGTGCCCGGAAACGCCGGCGGCGAAGGTCGAGGCGACGAGCACATTTTCGAAAACAGTGAGATCGGAAAAGGGCTGCGGCACCTGGTAGGCACGGGCAATSCCCTTGCGGGCGCGCTTGTGCCGCGGCAAACGCGTCACATCCTCGCCGTCGAGCACAATCCTGCCGCCATCCGCGACCACACCGCCGTCGATGACATTGAAAAGCGAGGTCTTGCCGGCGCCGTTCGGGCCGATTACGCCGAGGCATTCGCCCTTGTCGACCTTGAAGGACAAGTTGTCGACCACGGTGATCGAGCCATAGCTCTTCCTGAGATTCTGCACGTTCAATAGTTCGGACATGGGTCAATCCGTTGGATCAGAGTGCGAGCCGCGCCGGTTGCGCGGCCCAACAAATGCATGAGCGCGGTGTCAGCGTTCGCCGAGCAGCCGCATCTTGGCATTCGGCTTGAGATTGGGCGCCAGGATCGGATCGGCATAGACGATGTCGAACTCGTAGGGGAACTTGGACCCCTCGGCCGTTCTGCGCCACTGGCCCATGGCCACCTCAGTCACAGCCACGCTCTTGATCTTGGAGTCTCGGAAGTTGACCGGGCCGACCACCGTATCCAGCGCCATCTGCCGGATGCCTTCGCGGATGCCTTGCTTGTCACGCGGATCCTTGGCGTGGCGGAGTGCGGCAATGCCGACCTCGTAGAGCGCATGCATATAACCAAGCGGCTGTGTCCACTGAAAGCCGGTCTCGTTTTCCCAACCGGTGGCGATCTCGCGCGCCGTCTGTCCGGTCAGACTGGATTTGAATGGCATATCCGGTGTCCACCAGACTTCGCCCGACATGCCATCCCCTTGATCGCCCAAAGCCACCAGGCTCGTGGGGAACAGGAACGGGCCGGCGAAGGTAACAACCTTCGGCATGAAGCCTGACTGCACCGCCTGGCCCCAAAAGGTCTGGAAATGCGAGTCGAGCAGGAAGCCGGCGACGATGTCGCAACTGGCTTCCTTGAACATGGCGATCTGGCTCGAGAAGTCATCGCTGTCGAAGCGGACGAAGCCGCCGTCGATGATATTGTAGCCCTGCCGCTTCAAGAAAGCAGGAATACCATTCTGAGTGCTGCCAAAAGCATGGCCCGGAGGAATATCGAGGAACAGCAGGCCGATCGTCTTGTTTGTCGGCAACGTATCCCAGAGGCCGACATAGGTTTTGGCTACATCAGTCGCGCCGAAGGCGAACATGAAGGACCAGGGATAGCCCTTGTCCGGTGTCGAATTGCGGGCGAAGATGAACGGCTCCCACTGATTGATCGTAGAAATGAACGGCACSCCCTGCTGGTCGGCGATCTCGCCMGCYGCGAAATGGGAATCACCATCATCGGCGAGCAGGATGTCGACCTTGTCCTGGGTGATGAGGTCGCGGCCGACTTCGCCGGCGCGCGTCGGGTTCGAYTGCTGGTCGCGCATCAGGATTTCGATCGGATATTTCTTGCCGCCAATCTCGAGCCCATCCTTGAACAGAGCCTGRATCTTGTTGACATTATATTCSGCCGGCTCGCTGAAGGTCGCGCGCGGACCCGAGAGCGAGGTAATGTAGCCGATCTTGATCGCTGTTTCCTGCGCGCGCAGGATGTTCGGCATCGGCAGGCCGAGCGCCRCAGCGCCGCCAACCAGGGCCGTATTCTTGATAAGCTGGCGCCGACTGACGCCCCTCCCCTTCACTGCCTCTGCCATAACGTTCTCCTCTTCAGGTTCGGCGTCGGTGTCATCGATGCATGTCGGCCGGGCGCAGCGCCGCACGGCGTTTCCTCAAAGAATTGCCGTCGTTCCTCCATCCACCGGCAACGCAATGCCGGTGACGTAGGAAGCCTGGTTCGACAGCAGCCAGATCACGGCAGCCGCCACCTCGTCCGGGCGACCGATGCGTTTGAGCGCTGAGCCGCCGGCCATGGATTTGATCTGCTCGGATTCACCGGCGGTCCGGGTAAGCTGTGTATCGATCACGCCGGGGCAGACGGCATTGACGCGGATGTTTCTCCACCCGAGCGCATCGGCCATCGAGGCGGCCATCAGCACCACCCCGCCCTTGGTCGAAGAATAGACTGTCGTGATCGCTGACCCGCGCAACCCGCCCATGCTTGATGTGAAGACGATAGACCCGCCGGCGCCGCGACGCGTCATGGACTGCGCTGCCGCCTGGGCGGTGAAGAAGGCGCCGTCGAGATTGACGGCGGTGAT